>JAUVDU010000408.1 GCA_030595135.1 Deltaproteobacteria bacterium
TGAGCTCTACACTTCCGGCCCTAACACCTACCTGGTGCTCATCACCAGAGAGCATAAACATGACTATATTTTATTAAAACAGCTTCTCGGCACTGAATATGCTTACCTTGGCATGATCGGGAGTCGGCGGCGTACCAGCCAGGTGAAACAACGGCTTATTGACGAAGGTTTCAATCCGGCTGAAATAAAGCGACTCTACTCACCGATCGGCCTGACCATCGGAGCCCAAACTCCGGCTGAAATTGCGATCAGCATTATGGCGGAAATTATTGAAACTAGGCACAAAGTTAAAAATTAGGAGCCAAACACATGAAGAAAGAGTTAATTACCCTTAATATCAACGGCGACGATCACGAAATTGCCGTCTATCCCTGGCGCACCCTGAATGAGGTGTTACGGGATCAATTGCACCTGACTGGTACCAAGCTGGGTTGCGGCACCGGCGACTGCGGTGCCTGCACGGTGCTTATCGACGACCAGAGCGTCTCCTCCTGTCTGACCCTGGCGGTCGAAGTCGAAGGCCACAAGATCACGACCGTTGAAGGATTGGCCCCGCAAGCCGTCGCGAATAGCGATCTGGAAAATTGCGAGCTCAATCCGATTCAAGAATCGTTCATTGCCAAAGGCGCTATCCAGTGCGGTTTCTGCAGCCCCGGCATGATCATGTCGAGCAAATTTTTACTCGACCATACACCCAACCCCAGTGAGGCCGAGATTCGTGCGGGTCTCTCCGGCAACCTCTGCCGCTGTACCGGTTACAACAAGATTGTCGACGCCATCGCCGATGCGGCCGAGAAGATTTCGCCGACTGAATAACAAAATTAAGGAGAAGAACCTTGAGCCTACCCCAATTTAAATTTCTGATGCCGACCAGCTTGAGTGAAGCTTGTGCCTTGCTCGAAGAACATCAGGGAAAAATCAAGATCAAAGCCGGCGGCACCGACATGATCGTCCGCCTTTCGCATCGCGCCGTCAAACCAGATTTCCTCATGGCCTTGAAAAAGATCCCCGGTCTTAACGAGATCAGTTACAGCCCGGAAGCGGGCCTCACGATTGGCGCTCTCGCCCTTTTACGCGAAGTTGAACTCAATCCACTGGTTCTTGAACAAGCGCCAATGCTGGCTCGTGCCGCCCACGCCACGGCCACGGTTCAGATCCGCAACATGGGTACGGTTATGGGCAATGTCTGCAACGCCTCACCCTCAGCCGACAACATCCCCTCCCTGGTTGCCATGAATGCCATTATTGTCGCCTCTTCCGGCACAAAAGAGCGGGAGATTCCAATTGATGAGTTCTTTCTCGGCCCCGGCCGCAGCGCCCTGCAGGCAAATGAGATAGCTGTCGCCATTAAAGTTCCTAAACTTGCCGCCAACAGCGGCGTCAGTTACCAAAAAATTTCAGCGCGCTCCAAGGTCGATATCGCGGCCGTCAATATCGGCGCTTTGATCACCCTAAATGAAGAAGGTAAATGCAAATCTGTCCGTATTTCGATGGGAGCCGTTGGCCCAACCCCGTTACGGGCCGCCCTCGCTGAAAAATTCCTCCTCGATAAAAAAATCACGGATGAGACTTTAGCTGAAGCTGGCCGTCTGGCAGCCGAAGATGCTTCACCAATCTCCGATGTCCGCGCCAGTCGTGAATATCGTAAACTGATGGTCGAAGTCATGACCACCCGAGCGTTAAAAGAAGCTGCAGGCTTTGCCGGAGGCCAGTAGGCCGTTTTTGGTTTTTACTTTGTGCCTTTGTGCCTGTTTTATTAAATTCAGCAACTATGACTTTATAATATTTTGAGTTAAAAACAATAGAAGGATTCTCCTCATGAGCACAGATCATAACTTCTCCGTTGTTGGAAAAAGCCTACCCCGCTCCGATGCCCGTATCAAGGCGGTCGGTGCGGCCCAGTATGCTGATGATATCTTCCTGCCCGGCATGCTTCACGGCAAACTCCTGCGCAGCCCGGTAGCCCATGCCCTGATCAAGAGCATCGACACGAGTGCGGCCGAGGCTCTGCCCGGGGTCAAATGCGTCATTACCGGTCAAGATATTCCGAAGATCAAATACGGCAACTGGCGTCTGGTGCCGGAAAGCCAGGACGAATATGCCTTAGCCATCGACAAAGTGCGTTTCATCGGTGATGAAGTCGCCGCAGTTGCAGCCCTGGACAAGGACAGCGCCGAAGAAGCGATCCGCCTCATCAAGGTTGAATACGAAGAGTTGCCCGGTGCCTATTCAGTGGAAGATTCCCTGGCCGACGGAGCTCCGGTGATCCATGATGAATATGAGCAGACAACTCCCAACATCAGCCTCGACCGCAAGATTGAATATGGCAATCTCGATAAAGTCTTTGACGAGGCCGACCTTGTTTTAGACGATGTTTTTACGGTTCATGCCGTAAGCCACGCCTACATGGAACCCTGCTCCTGCCTCTCCGAGTATGACCACGACGGCCGTCTGACGATCTGGACCTCAACCCAAGCCCCCTATTTTGTCCAATGTCTGCTGGCTTCGACGATGGAGATGCGAGAAAACGATATCC
>JAUVDU010000307.1 GCA_030595135.1 Deltaproteobacteria bacterium
GCTCTTATGGCATCAAAAAGCTTGCCGGATTTTATCCAGATCTCCTTCTCACTATTAACATCAGATGCAACAGCAGTATATGAGATAGGAAGATCCTCAATTAATTGATCCCCTACCAGGTCGATTAGAGTGTTAATAATCTTGTCACCTTTGATGAGCCCCGTCCTTCCCCACGAAAGATCGAGTAAAGTTACTACATCAAGTCTCGTTATAGCATTCACCCATTGCTCAAAATCATCTAGTTTTCCAGCTGCATATACTCCGCCTATGAGGGCCCCCATAGAGCAACCGGAAATTGATTCTATTTTGAAGCCATTTTCCTTAAGCCAGCGAATCACCCCAATGTGTGCTAAACCACGGGCACCACCACTTCCTAAAACGAGAGACACTGTCTTTTCATTCAAAGCAACCCCCCATTTCACCCTCCTTTATTTTCCTTCCCCTGAGTACTGATAAGGTTAGCCAACCCCCTTAACAAAGTCAAGGTTTGAGACAACAAGACAAAGAGCATTTTTAACTGGTTAATGAAAATGGCTCTGAAACAGATTTCAGCAGTAAACGCACCACATGCTCCGCCACCACTTCCGGATCGTCATATTGCGACCGGCTACCGGGCAAAATCTGTCGCAATGGCGTAATCTGATAATGGAAGACTACCAAGCCCAGAATAGAGATAGAGAGAAGATGCGGGTCATGGTCGGAGGCCAGTTCTCGGCAAAGAGAAAGCAGGAGTGAGAAAAATTCTTGGGCAACCTGTTCTTCCACTAACCGCAACCGTAAATCATCACCAACCAATATCTCCCGCTGTATCAACCGGATAAAATAAGGGTTGTCATGAACCAGTTTACAGAAGGCGGCAACAAACTTTTTTAGCCGTTGTTCCGGAGAAATATCTGTAGCTAAAACCAACGATAATACTTCGGTTTTCCGGGAAAAGGCATGGAAAATTGCAGCCCTGTAAAGTGTGCGCTTATCCCGGAAGTGATGATAAAGACTTGCAGTCTTTATACCGACTTCCCCGGCAATATCCCGCATGGAAACACCATTAAAGCCGGCTTCGGCAAACAGAGGGACAGTAATGTCAAGAATTTCCGTTTTGCTTTTTGAATGGCGTGGTTGCATATTAATTCCGCACTATTTGAATTGCCGTTTGAAGCGCCAGACCCCAAGACCAAACAGCAGGCTGCCAAGCAAGCTGAGCCCCAGCAGCGAGTCCCACAGGATCTTGAGTCCCGCCCCCTTGAGCAAGATCGCATAGCCCATTTCGACATAGTAATAGAGCGGAGATAAAAACATGGCTTGCCGCAAAACGGTCGGCATCGTCTCAGGAGGTGTCCAAATGCCCGAGAGCAGAATGATCGGAGCCAGAATCAGGATCGTCAGCATACCCACCTGTGCCAGATTACGGGTCAGCGTGGCCGCGACCAGACCGATTCCCGCAGTGCTGAAAACGTAGAGGATGGTGACCGCAAAAAAAAGCGGCAGGCTGCCTTTAAAAGGGACAGCAAAAACCAAATCCAGGATCAGGAAAATACTGACTGCAGTCCCCGCCAGGATCACCAGCATCATAGAGAGCACCTTGGGCAATAATATCTGCGTCGGCGTTAACGGCGAGACCACCAGCTGTTCGATGGTACCCCGCTCTTTTTCTCGCACCGTTGCCGCCGCCGGCAGGACAATGGAGAGGATGGTGATGACCGTCATCAGTTCCGCGATAGCAATAAACCAGGCATCGTTTTGGTTGGGGTTGTACCAGACCCGGTGCCGGTCCTCAATGCGGGGAAGCGTATCCAGACTCTCCTCGGTCAGCCCGGTTCGGGCAAGCGCCGCCTCCATACTATATTTTCCGACAATCTGCCCGGCGTAACCGGCCGCCAGAGTGCCGAGCACCGCATTACTGGTGTCGATCTGCATCTGCACAGCGACCGATCTACCCTCCTCCAACCGCCGCTGAAAATCAGGCGGGATATCGAGCAGGGCCATGGCTTTTCCTTGATCGAGCAGGCAAATACCTGTGCTTGCATCCGGCACCTCACCATCAAGACGAAAATAGGGCGGCCGGAAGCGGTAGATCAACTCCCGCGAAGCCCGGCTGTGATCGCCATCCATAACCACTACAGCGGCGTGATTGAGTTGCAAACTGACACCCGAACCGGCGATATAAATATCCACCGTAAAGGCGTAGACAATCACGAAAACCAGCGCCAGATCACGGGAAAGCTGCAACAACTCCTTTATCGTTAACACGCGTAAACGTCGACACCACAAGCTCATTTGTTCAATCCGGAGAAATCTCATGACCGAGGCCTTTTACTGAATAGATAAAAGCTCAGTGTCCACAACCCGGCAGCGTAGAGCGCCAGCACAGCCACGTCGTCCCACAAAACCTCGAGCCCGACACCTTTAAGAAAACTGCCCAGTACAACGTCGGTGTAGTACATAGCGGGAAAGAGATGCGCTTCGACCTGTGCCGCCGCATCCAGAGACGGAATCGGCACGAGAAGGCCGGAATAGAGTACCGAAGGCACCACGGTGATAATTGCGGTCATGATCATAGCGGCGACCTGGGTACGCACCAACAGGGAAACCAGCAGTCCGATACCAGTGGTGCAGGTGACATAGATCACCGAGGTTCCCAGAAAGAAGAAAAAATCGCCCTTGAATGGAGTTTTAAACAGAACCGTAACCATCAACCATAAAATAAGCACATTGATACTGGATATCGTTACATAGGGTATGAGCTTACCAGCCAAAAACTCGCCCCGGCTGATAGTCGAGGCGTAAATATTATAGATCGAGCCATTCTCTTTTTCCCGCACGACGCCCAGCGCAGTCAAAAATGGCGGAGAGATCATAAGAACAAACATCATCAGTGCCGCCGCTACCGACCAACGACTGTTCATTCCCTGGTTGTAGAGATAGCGTAATTCGAGGCGCACCGGTGAGACCTGCGCCAATGCCTGTTCCCGGGGAATGCCCTGCGTCCGCGCAATAAACCCGGCGAGCAGCTCACCGTTCATCGCCGCATTGATAGCAATAACATAGCCTTTGGCGGTTTGCGCGCGGAAAGGGAAAGTGCCGTCGATCAAGGTCTGTACCGGAGCCGGACGGCCAGCCGTCAAGCGCTCCTGAAAACGCTCCGGAATGATCAGCGCCAGCCTGATTTTGCTGTCCGCCAGCAGGGGGGAGAGGTTCCGTTCGCTCTGAGCGTAGCCTTTGAAATCAAAGTAACGAGAATCGATGAAGCGGTGTATGTAGTCCCGACTCATGCAGCTATTGTCGTAATCGACCACGGCAAAAGGAAGTTTTTCCACGTCAAGAATGATTCC
>JAUVDU010000107.1 GCA_030595135.1 Deltaproteobacteria bacterium
TAATGCTAGATTCATTTTACCATCATCTATGACTAAACTATGGGCCAGCTTCAACTTACGTAATAGGTCAGGGTCATAGGGTTCAGTTTGATTAACTCTTTCATCTTCAAAAGCTGTGAGGGTTTTATCTAAATCTTGAGCAATTAATTGTCTGAGTTGTTCGTCAGTTAACATTCCTGATCTCATTAAAGTAAAAAGTTTCTCAACCCTGAATGACCACACCTTATTGTTGATTTTGGCAGTCTTCAGACATTTCGTTCTAAGGGATTTTCGTATCTCAGGGGTAGCTTTAGGGAAGTATGAAGCAAGTGCTAGAGGGATATTACGTCTGAAATAATAACAACCATCAGGTTTACAATGGAGATATTGAACTTTGTTAGACATAAAAAAACCCTCTTAAAAACGGTACCAAAAACGGTACTTAGTCAATAAGAAGGTTTGATTATAACAAGTTTCTAAATGGTTTCAGATACTTGCGTGATATTGGTGCCGAAGAGAGGACTCGAACCTCCACAGAAATACATCCACTAGACCCTGAACCTAGCGCGTCTACCAGTTCCGCCACTTCGGCAAAAGCTTTTATTTCTTGTTCTATCTCTTTTTTTTGTGTGATCCGGTCAGGGGTCGGGTCGAAAAGAGTTGACACTTCTAGTCTAAAAAAAATATAATGTCAAGATGAGAAAATGAAAAATGGCACCTTTTGGTCGTGTTATCATATAATTATGAGCTTGAAATATTTGCCGTTTCGTTCGGAGCGGGGAAGGCTTTTTTAGGGAAAGGATTTGAAAAATGCAGATATTTAATTCGATGAACCGTCGTAAAGAGGAATTTGTCCCGGTGGAACCCGGTAAGATCGGTATGTATGCATGTGGTGTAACCGTTTATGATCTTTGTCATATCGGTCATGCCCGGTCGTTGGTGGTTTTTGATGTGATCTACCGCTATCTTAAATACCGTGGCTACGATGTCACTTTTGTGCGAAATTTTACTGATATTGACGATAAGATCATCAATCGTTCCAACGAGCGCGGAATTACCTGGAAGGCTCTGGCCGAACAGTATATTGAAGAGTTTTATGTCGATATGGATCGCTTGGGATTGCTTAAACCAACCTATGAGCCGCGGGCGACGGATCATATTGAGGAGATTATCAACTTGGTGCGGCAGCTTGAGGAGAAGGGGTTGGCTTATGAGGTTGATGGGGATGTCTATTATCGCCTGCAAGGTTTTAAAGGTTATGGTAAGCTCTCCGGAAAGAATATTGACGATCTTCTCTCCGGAGCCCGGGTCGATATTGATGATCGGAAGGAGTCGCCGCTCGATTTTGCTTTATGGAAACGCAGTAAAGTTGGTGAGCCGAGCTGGCCCAGTCCCTGGGGTGAGGGGCGTCCGGGTTGGCATATCGAGTGTTCGGCTATGAGTCAGAAATTTCTCGGCGACACTTTTGATATCCATGGCGGGGGCCAAGATCTGATCTTTCCTCATCATGAGAATGAGATTGCCCAGTCGGAAGGGGCCAGTGGCAAACCTCTGGCTAATTATTGGGTGCATAACGGCTTTGTCAATATCGACAAGGAGAAGATGTCAAAATCGTTGGGCAACTTTCTCACTATTCGCGAGTTGCTTGAGGATTGTCATCCCGAAGTTTTACGCTTTTTTGTGGTCGCCAACCACTATCGTTCACCAATCGATTTTTCTCAGGAGAATGTGGCGGTTGCCGCCGCCGGTCTGGAGCGACTCTATCAGTCGTTGGATCGGCTTTTGGAAAAAGCGGCTGGTTCTGCAGGGGGATCGTCTTCTCTGGACGACCGGATTGAGGCCTGGCGGCAGGATTTCATTGCCGCTATGGATGACGATTTTAACAGTGCGGCGGCAGTTGCGGTTCTTTTTGAGGTCAGTAAAGAGATGAATCGCCAGCTTGATGAGGGTGAAACCGGCATCGATCCGCAGGCTGCGGCTCAGGTGGCCGAATTTATGCGCGAGATTGGTGAGCCCTTGGGCTTGCTTCAGGAGACGCCGCGTGATTTTCTTCAGAGAACAACCGGTAAAGCTGATAATCAGCTTGAGGCTGCGGAGATTGAAAGCCTGATTGCCGCCCGAGCTGCTGCCCGCAAAGAGCGCGACTGGGCTGAGGCCGACCGGGTTCGGGATATCCTTGATGAAAATGGTATAATCTTGAAGGATTCGGCTGAGGGGACGAAATGGCAGCGCAAAAGATGACGGCGTTGTACGAAAAAGTCTTGACATTGCTAGGTAAAATTGTTAACTAGCTCTCCCGCCGCGATTAGTCGGCGAAAGCACCAGTAATTGTAGGCGCATAGCTCAGGGGGAGAGCGCTACCTTGACACGGTAGAAGTCGGCGGTTCAAATCCGCCTGTGCCTACCACGAAAATTTGTTAGAGGTGTCACGGTCGGCGGGTTTATCTCTGCTGATGTTTAAGTGGCGCCTCTATTTTTGTTTTTTGCCTTGAATTAAGGTTTATTAGATCGATGCTAACTCTTCATTTAACTGAAAATTCTCCACCCCTGTCACTTGCGGCTGACGGCAAGACCCTGTTTGAGCATATTGTCGAACAGGACAAATCGCGCCTGCGTGATGTGGTCGCGGCTCGGATTGGTGGCAATCTCGTCGATCTGCAGAGTGTGCCGGCCGATGGGGACGAAGTTTTTCTGGTAGAGAAAGATTCGGAAGCCGGGCTTGAGGTTTTGCGCCATAGCGCGGCCCATATCATGGCCGAAGCCGTGCAAATTCTTTTCCCGGATGCGAAAGTGACTATCGGCCCGGCGATTAAGGATGGTTTTTACTACGATTTCGATATCGAAAATCCTTTTACACCGGAAGATCTGCGAGCCATTGAGAAGCAGATGAAAACCCTGATCAAAAAGGGGCGCAACTTTGTTCGTCGTGAGGTTGGACGCCAAGAGGCGATTGATCTTTTTACCGGTATGGGCGAAGAGTATAAGGTTGAGTTGATCAATGATCTGCCCGAAGGTGAAACTCTCTCACTCTACCAGAGTGGTGACTTTGTTGATCTTTGCCGGGGGCCGCATCTCCCCAATGCCTCCTACCTGAAAGGCTCGGTTAAATTATTGAGTATTGCCGGGGCCTACTGGCGCGGCAACGAAAACAACCGCATGTTGCAACGGATCTACGGCACCGCTTTTGCGGACAAAGAGGCTTTGCAGCAGCATCTTTTCTTGATTGAAGAGGCTAAAAAGCGGGATCATCGCAAACTCGGCAAAGAACTTGATCTCTTTAGTATTCAGGACGAGGCCGGGGCCGGTTTTGTAATTTGGCATCCTAAAGGAGCCCTTTTACGAACCATTTTAGAAGATTACGAAAAACGTCAGCACCTTAAAAAGGGCTATCAGATTGTCATGGGCCCGCAGATGCTTAAGGCTGATCTTTGGAAGCGGTCGGGACACTTTGAGAATTATCGGGAAAATATGTATTTTACCCGGATCAAAGATGATTCAGCCGACGGTGGCGAAGGCCAGGAGTATGGCATTAAGCCGATGAACTGCTTGGCTCACATGCTGATTTATAATTCGCATCTGCGTAGCTATCGCGATCTGCCGTTAAGATATTTTGAACTTGGAACCGTGCATCGGCACGAGCCCTCCGGGGTTCTGCATGGCTTGATGCGGGTGCGTTGCTTTACTCAGGATGATGCTCATATCATCTGTATGCCCGAACAGCTTCAAGAAGAGATTACGGCAATCCTTGAATTTGTGGCCGAGGTCATGAATCTCTTCGGCTTCTCCTATTCTATGGAACTCAGTACCCGGCCGGAAGAGAAATCTATCGGCAGTGATGCCGACTGGGAACGGGCCACCCAGGCTCTGATTCAGGCTTTGACCGTGAATCAACTTGAATATGAAGTTAATGCCGGGGATGGCGCCTTTTACGGGCCCAAAATTGACGTTAAACTTAAAGACGCGCTCGGGCGAGAGTGGCAGTGTGCTACTATTCAGTGCGATTTTACCTTGCCTGAACGCTTTGACTTAAGCTATATAGGGTCGGATGGTGAAAAACACCGGCCGGTTATGCTGCACCGGGTTATTTTAGGTTCGATTGAACGATTTATCGGTATTCTGATCGAGCACTATGCCGGGGCTTTTCCGCTCTGGTTGGCTCCCGAGCAGGTTCGGATTTTGACCGTAACCGATGCTCATAATGAGTATGGAGCCCAAGTAGCCGAACTCTTAAGAGATGCCGATATCCGCGTCGAAGCGGATTTGCGTAATGAAAAACTGGGTAAAAAAATTCGTGAGGCTCAACTCGAAAAGGTACCCTATATGCTGGTTATTGGTGACCAGGAAGTTTCATCTAAAACCGTTGCGCCGCGTTTGCGTAAGCAGGGTGAGACCTTAGAATCGATGAGTGTTGAGCACTTTATTTCCCATTTGCAAGATGAGCTTAAAGTAGTTTTAGGAGGTTCCCATAGCTGCTGAAAAAGTAAGAGTTAATCGTCAGATAAGGATTTCCCAGGTCAGGCTCATCGGTGATGCCGGAGAGCAGGTTGGGGTCATTGATACTCAAGAAGCCTTAGCCTACGCCGAAGAGCGGGGTTTGGATCTGGTAGAGGTTTCGCCTCATGCCAGTCCTCCGGTCTGCAAGGTGATGGATTACGGAAAATTCAAGTATCAAGAGAGTAAAAGGGCTCAGGAAGCCAAGAAAAAACAGACCGTAATCCAGGTCAAAGAGATCAAGATGCGGCCGCGAACCGATGTTCATGATCTCGATGTCAAGATCAGGAATATTGTTCGTTTTCTCGAAAATGGTGACAAGGTCAAGGTGACCATCCGTTTCCGGGGTCGGGAGATGGCCTATACCGATCAGGGCTATGACCTGTTGCTCAAAGTGGCCGAACGCGTCAAAGAGCATGGTGTGGTTGAACAGCATGCCAAGCGCGAGGGACGCCAGTTGATGATGATACTGGGGCCGGTTAAAAAAAAGTAAAATAGATAATTATATAATCCAAGGAGTAGAAAGATCATGCCGAAAATGAAATCGAACAGCGGTGCCAAAAAACGCTTCAAGGTTACCGGAACCGGCAAAGTTGTGCGTCGGAAAGCCTACGCCAGCCATCTGCTGAATTGTAAAAGCCGGAAAAGAAAGCGTAATCTTCGTAAGTCGACAATTCTCGACAGTGCTAATAAGCGCGGTATTAGCCGCATGTTGCCCTATCTTTAAAGAAGGAAGGTTGTAGAAAATGCCAAGAGTAAAAGGCGGGTTTAAAGCCCGCAGAAGACATAAAAAAGTATTGAAGATGGCCAAAGGCTATCGTGGTGGCCGCAGTAAACTTTTTCGTAGTGCGGTAGAGACCGTCGATCGGGCTCTAAACTATGCCTATCGTGACCGGCGGGTTCGGAAACGTGATTTCCGTCGTCTCTGGATCGTCCGTATCAATGCTGCAGCCCGTCTGCATGGTCTCTCCTATAGTCGTTTTATCTCCGGTTTAACCAAGGCTCAGGTTGAAGTTGATCGTAAGATTCTGGCTGATATTGCAGTCAATGATCCGAGCACTTTCGGGAAATTCGCCGATATCGCCAGCGCTGCGCTGGCCGTTTGATCATTCATGGAAAACCGTTTACAGGGATTGCTGGCTGAAGCTCGTTCGTCAATCGAAAAAGCCGCATCCCTTGAAGAGCTTGAAACTTTACGGGTCAATATTTTGGGTCGTAAAGGGACGTTGACCTCCCTTTTGAAAGGGCTCTCCGATTTGCCGCGCGAACTGAAACCGGTAATTGGTAAACTCGCCAATCAGATCAAAGAACAGATCCTGACAGCACTTGAGGAGACTCGCCGAACCTTGGCTGAGGCTGAAAGTCAGCGTCGGATTGTCGAGGGGGCGGTTGATGTAACCCTGCCCGGTCGCTCTTTGCCGACCGGCGGCACCCACCCCATAACCCGGGTGACCAATGACGTCTGCGCCATCTTTAAGCGTATGGGGTTCAGTGTTGCTCAAGGGCCGGAGATTGAGCTCGACTACTACAATTTCGAAGCTTTAAATATTCCCAAAGATCATCCCGCCCGGCAAATGCAGGACACATTTTATGTCTCTGATGACGTGGTTCTGCGTACACATACTTCACCGGTTCAGATTCGGGTCATGGAAAAACAGGCGCCGCCGGTTCAGGTTATTGTTCCGGGC
>JAUVDU010000021.1 GCA_030595135.1 Deltaproteobacteria bacterium
GGGAACGGCGAACATCGCTTCGCCCACTTCGAGGGGGACAGGCTGCCGATAGCTGTTGGTTAATTGAATACCTGGACACTACAACATTTATTGGTTACCGGTCGTCTCGTTAAACCCTGTCCCCACATTGAATTTTTTATCACAGTTTTTCTTCGGCTCTTCGTGGTAAAAAATATTTTAACCATTTCTAAAACTTCGTGTAATTTTGCGGGTTAGCTGAATAATCACCCTTCTTTTAAGTCTAAAAACGGATACTAACAATAAGTGGCAAAAAAATCTATAAAAAATACTTGAACTTGACCAGACAATTTGTTAATTAGACGATAGTTATCGTGACCATGACTATACATAAGGATCGGGAGGTTGTCCAAGGATCTCCCCTGATTCAGCAATATGCATTATATATTATTATCCGCCTCAACTCTTTTAAGGAGATCATACAGTGGATGTTCGCTATATCAACCCCTTCATCGAAGGCACCATGAATGTCTTAAAAACCATGGCCTTCATGCCTTCAAAACCAGGCAAACCTTTCATTAAAAAAAACCAGGCCGCAACTGGTGATATTACCGGAATCATTGGACTTTCCGGTGACAAGGAGGGCTCCCTCTCAATCACATTTACATTTCCCTGTATCAAGGCAATCCTTGAAAAAATGCTGGGCGAAGTTCATGATGAACTCAATGAAGATGTCACCGATGCCGTTGGTGAAATTACCAATATGATCTGCGGCGATGCCCGCAACAAACTTGAGGCTCAAAACATCAATCTGACCGCCGGAATTCCCACCATCGTCACCGGTGAAGGGCACACCATCTCACACATTACCAAATCGTCAATTGTGGTTCTCCCTTTCACTACGGACTTCGGCGATTTCTCCCTGGAATTCGCTTTTATTGAATAAGCCGGCGGTGACCAGGCACTAACTATTTGACTTCACCATCCACAGCTTCCCGCAACTGACCACAGGCGGCACTGATATCGGCGCCTTTGCTGCGCCGGGTCATAACCGTCAGATTATGGTCTTGCAGATACTTAAGGAAATCGGTAATCTGTTTTTGTTCAGGTTTTTTGAACGGTAGTTCAGGATGTTCATTGAAGGGAATCAGGTTGATTTTAGTGGGGAGTGAGCCTATCAGTTTGACCAGGCGCCGAGCATCATCCAATGAGTCATTGAGCCCGGCAAAAAGTATATATTCAAAAGTAACCAGGCGATGTTTAGTGTATGGATAACTGCGGCAAGCGGCCATCAATTCGGCGAGATTGCAGCGCCGGTTAATCGGCATAAGCCGGCTCCGCAAAGCATCATCTGCAGCGTTAAGCGAGATCGCGAGAGAGACTTCCATTCTTTGACCAAGCTCAATAATCTCAGGCGCCAGACCACAGGTTGAAAGGGTTATCCGGCGACTGGAAAATTGCAGGCCATCATCATACTTCAAGATTTCAAGAGCCTTGATCACCTCTTCGAGATTGTCAAGGGGCTCGCCCATCCCCATCAAAACAATATTGCTAATCGCCCCCCGAGACAAGCCCCCCGGATCGATAATTTCAGCAACCTGAAGTACCTGATCAACTATCTCGAACGCCTTGAGATCTCTTTCAAAACCGGATTGCCCGGTAAGACAAAAACTGCATCCCATGCGACAGCCAACCTGGGTTGAGAGGCAGAGAGTCAAACGGCTTTTATCACCAATCAGAACGGTCTCGATAGTATGACCATCATGCAGGCGGAAAAGATATTTCCGGGTACCATCCTCGGCAACCTGCTCACGTACAAGCTCAAGCTGACTGATTTCAGCAAAGCCTAACAGGTGCTCGCGACAACTGCGGGAGAGATTACTCATCTGCTCAATTTCGGTGACCCGCTGGAGATAGAGCCAGCGAACAATCTGATCCGCGCGATAGCGCTCCTTGCCAATCTCGGCAAGATGTTCAGCTAACTCTTGCCGAGTCAACCCGACTAAATTTATTTTTCCGCTCTCTTTCACTTGTTTTTAAGCCAGCGGGCGTTAGCCAGCCCAAGTTGCTTGACCTTATAATTCATCACCCGCTTACTAATACCCAGCATGTCGGCGGCATCTTTCTGAACCCAGTTGCAGATTTCCAGCGTTTCAATAATCAGGGCCCGCTCCATATCGTCGAGTTTCAATCCCTGTGGAGGAATTTCAAAAACCGGGGCTACCTCACCATCTCCGCCATCCTTAATCAGGCTCCGCATAAAAAGCAGATCTTCCTTAACAATCTCCGAGCCGTCACTCATCAAGACCGCCCGCTCGATACAGTTCTGCAACTCCCGCACATTTCCCGGCCAATGGTGCTGTTTAAGAAAACCAGCCGCATCGGGATGCAGGGTTGTCGTATTCTTTTTCAAATCAGCTGCAAATTTACGAATAAAACTCACCGCCAACAAAGGAATATCTTCACGCCTTTCACGCAAGGGCGGGATATGAACATTGATCACATTAATCCGGTAAAAAAGATCTTCACGAAAATCACCATCCTGAATGATTTTGGCCAGATCTTTATTCGAGGCCGAAATAATCCGTGCATCCACCTTAATGGTCTTATCGCCGCCTAAACGTTCAAACTCTTTCTCCTGCAAAACCCGCAAGAGCTTGGCCTGGGTACCAAGACTCATATCACCAATTTCATCGAGAAAGAGAGTGCCCCGATCCGCCTGTTCAAAACGGCCGATACGCTGGCGACTGGCTCCGGTATAAGCCCCTTTTTCATGACCAAAGAGCTCACTTTCAAGCAGATTATCATGGAGTGCCGCACAATTCACTTTAATAAAACCTTTCGCCGCCCGAGGGCTGCTGTAGTGAATCGCCCCGGCAACCAGCTCTTTTCCAGTTCCGGTCTCCCCGGAGATCAGAATACTGGCATTGCTGTTTGAAACTTTGCTTAAGAGAGCAAAAACCTCCTTGATCGCCGAACTTTCACCAATGAAGTTCTCAAAACGATAAATAATGTCACGTTCGCCCCGAAGGTAGGTCAGTTCATGCTCATAAAAACGAACTTTAAGTGATTTTTCAAGCCGGAGACAGAGTTCATCAAGCCCATATGGGCGCTGAATAAAATCGGACGCCCCGGCTCGCATCACCGCCGCCACATCATCAACGGAAGTAGCCGAGGCCATTAAAACTACTGCGGTGGAAGAGAGAATGGCATCCTGCCCCAGGAGAAATTCAACTCCACCACCCGGCAACAGGCTAACCTCAGCCAGAATTAACTGATAGGCGGAATTTTTCAGAGCCATTCGGGCCTGATCCCCACTATCAACCTCTTCGACCTGGAAATCGAGCCCCCGTAAAACAGCAGCAGTCTCCTGTCGAACCCGGCTTTTACGGTCAATTATCAGAATCCGACCGGCTTGTTCCATAGACTTTCCCTCTACTCCCACTCGATCGTCCCCGGAGGTTTAGATGAAATATCGTAAACCACCCGATTGACTCCCCTTACTTCATTAATAATCCGATTCGCAATACGCCCCAAAAGATCATAAGGGATACGTACCCAATCCGCCGTCATGCCATCAACGCTGTTAACCGCCCTTAAAGCTATAACTTTCTCGTAGGTGCGCTCATCACCCATGACGCCTACGGTTTTCACCGGAATGAGCACGGCAAAGGCTTGCCAAATTTCATTGTAGAGACCGGCTTTACGAATCTCTTCAATAAAGATGGCATCGGCCTGACGCAAGATATGGAGACGGGTTTCGGTTATTTCACCAATCACCCGAATAGCCAGGCCGGGCCCCGGAAAAGGTTGGCGATCAACCACCTCTGAAGGCAAACCAAGTTCACGGCCGACCTCGCGCACCTCATCCTTAAAAAGCTCCCGTAAAGGCTCAACCAACTTTAATTTCATATGTTCAGGCAGTCCGCCGACATTATGATGACTCTTGATTACGGCTGAAGGCCCTTTAAAAGAGACGCTCTCAATAACATCAGGATAGAGGGTTCCTTGAGCCAGAAAATCAACCCCCTCAATCGAATGAGCTTCATCTTCAAAAACCCGGATAAATTCATTACCGATAATTTTACGCTTTTTTTCCGGATCGGTTACCCCGGCCAAGAGCTTGAGGAAACTCTGACTCGCATCAACATAGCGCAGATTCATATTGAAATGACGACCATACATCTCCTGCACATCTTCAGCTTCACTTTGGCGCAAGACCCCATTATTGACAAAAATACAGGTCAACTGATCACCTATGGCTTTATGCAGAAGCATAGCCGCCACCGAAGAGTCAACCCCGCCGCTCAAACCTAAAATAACTTTGCCGGAACCTACTTGGGCTCGCACTTCGGCAATCGTTGTTTCTATAAATGAGTGCATATTCCACAAGCCATGGCAATCGCAGATGGAATAGAGAAAATTCTTTAGAACCTGTCGTCCCGATGTTGTATGCACAACTTCGGGATGAAATTGCAGACCCCAGGCTTTTCTTTGCGGATTGGCAAAAGCCGCAATCGCAGCATTCTCGGTCTCGCCGATTGCGGAAAAGCCCTCCGGCATTGAAAGAACTTTGTCTCCATGACTCATCCAGACCTGTTCGGGAAAGTTCAAACCCGCCCATAAAGGATCGTCCGTCAACGAGTTAAGGCTGGCCATACCGAATTCTCGCTGTTCGGAGTGACCAACCGTACCGCCGAACTGTTCGGCAATCTCCTGCATACCATAACAGATACCCAGGATCGGAATATTCAGCTCGAAAACCCCTTTATCAACATGCGGGGCGCTGCTGCCATATGTACTGGACGGACTGCCGGAGAGAATCACGCCCCGAGCCTGAAAAGCCTGAATCCGCTCCAAAGAGAGATTATAAGGGTGAATCTCGCAATAAACCTTATGCTCGCGCACCCGCCGGGCGATAAGTTGGGTGTATTGAGAACCAAAATCGAGAATGAGGATCTTCTCCTCGTGAATATCATGTTGCTGCATTATTTTCTTACTCCAAACGATAATTGGGCGCTTCTTTAGTGATAATCACATCATGAACGTGGCTTTCGCGTAAGCCGGCCGGGGTAATTCGCATCATGGCTGCGTCATGACGCAGACTGTCGATATTTGCGCAACCGGCATAACCCATGCCGGAACGTAACCCGCCCAGGAGTTGATAAATACTGGAAGAGAGATGGCCTTTATAAGGTACACGCCCCTCAATCCCTTCAGGAACCAGTTTTTTTTGATCAACCCCCTCCTGAAAATAGCGATCTTTACTACCCGACTGCATGGCTCCAAGAGAACCCATACCACGATACATTTTATAGCTGCGACCCTGATAAAGAATGGTTTCTCCAGGGCTCTCCTCAGTCCCGGCAAAGAGAGAACCGATCATCACTGTTTGAGCTCCGGAAGCGATCGCCTTGACCACATCTCCGGAAAATTTGATCCCGCCATCGGCAATCACCGGCACGCCGTACTCTTCGGCCACCTGGCTGCAAGCCATCAAGGCACTAACCTGAGGCACACCAATCCCGGCCACAATTCTGGTCGTACAGATAGAACCAGGCCCGATCCCGACTTTGATCGCATCAGCTCCGGCTTTAATCAAAGCGTGAGCTCCGGCAGCTGTAGCAATATTGCCGACAATCAACTGGCAGTCAAAGGTTTTACGAGTGGCTTCGACCGCCTCCAGCACACCCTGACTATGACCATGAGCCGTATCAATAACAATCACATCGGCTCCGGCTTTGAGCAGAGCCGCAATCCGGGCCTCACGATCACCGGCCACACCAACCGCCGCCCCAACCCGCAGGCGTCCTCGGGCATCTTTGCAGGAATCGGGATATTTACGCGTCTTTTCGATATCCTTGATCGTAATCAGCCCTTGCAAGCGATTCCGGTCGTCAACCACAAGAAGTTTCTCTATGCGATGTTCATGGAGCAGCACTTTGGCCTTCTCCATGCCGATTCCTTTAGAAACCGTAACCAAATTCTCCTTAGTCATAACGTCAGCCAAAGAACGATCCATCCGCGTTTCAAAACGCAGATCACGATTAGTAACAATACCTACTAGCTGTTCCCCGTCAACAATCGGCACGCCGGAGATATGATACCTCCCCATCACCTCAAGAACTTCGTGAACCTTATGATCCGGTGACATAGTTATGGGGTCAACAATCATGCCGCTTTCCGATTTTTTGACCTTGTCGACCTCCATGGCCTGATCTTCGATCGACATATTCTTGTGAATGATGCCAACCCCGCCTTCACGAGCCATACAGATGGCCGTTTTGGACTCGGTCACGGTATCCATCGCCGCACTAAGCAACGGGGTGTTGAGCTTGATATCACGGGTCAACCAAGTCGACAGATCAACCTCATTCGGCAGGATATCAGAATAGCTGGGCTGGATCAAAACATCATCAAAAGTCAGCCCCGTCGTAATTTCTTTGAGTTTCATCAAATATCTCCAGCAAAATATTTGGCCGCCAGTTCAACCTCGTCCCGGCTGCCGATATAGACCGGGCTCCGCTGGTCGATATCATGACAATCAAGATCAAGGATTGATCGACGCCCGTCGCTTGCCGCGCCGCCGGCGGCCTCCATCAGGTAGGCCATGGGATTGAGTTCAAAAGGAAGACGCAGTTTACCATGTTTGGCCGTGGTAGTTGCGGGATACATGAAGAGTCCCCCGCCTTTTAAAAGAATCTGGTTGATATCGGGGACAAAACCACCGCTGTAACGCAGTTTGTAACCATCCTCTTCAAGCTGCTGAACAAATTTTTCATGTTCCGGCAGATAGTCACACCGGACTCCGCCGGGGCTGAAAATTTTCCCCGGCCCCTTAACCGTAATGTACTCCCGGGTCAGAACATACTCACCCAAACTGTTTAATGTAAACTCGTGAACCCCGTTACCGGCACCGTAGACCAGCGTCGTACGCGGACCATAAACTACATACATAGCCCCAACCTGATGGCGACCACTCCGCAGAGGATTGTCACCGGCATAAACCGCCACAATAGTACCCACCGCAAGATTAACATCAACCAGGGAAGAGCCGTCCAGAGGATCGTAACAAACAGAATAGCCGCCCGTTTTACTCTGGCGATCAAAAATAATTATCTCACTCTGCTCTTCGGAGATAATCCGGCTCACACGTCCGGTATGATCCAGGCGATCCTTGATAATCTCATCGGCCAGCACATCCAGAGCCAGCTGATCTTCACCATAAAGATTACTGGTACCAGCCAATCCCAGATCACCGGTACGCATAGCATGATTTACATACTTTGAAGCGACCCCGACCTCATAGATAATACTGGCCAGGCCCATTTCAATCCCGCTTTTCATCAAATGGTTCCATAGGCCACGTTTAACATGTTTTATAATATTCATATTACTTTTCTCCAGCAACGGTTTCACATATATTATAACAGTGATCGCCAATTTTTTCAAAGTTGGTCAGGATATCGATAAAAACCAGGCCCGGCACCACCGAGCATTTATCTTCGCACAAACGTTCAATATGCCGGTTACGATAGCGATCTTCCAAAGAGTTGATACTCCCTTCGAAACCTTTGGCCAAGACCATAAACTTCTCATAATCACCATTTTCCAGGCCGCTTACCACCAACTCTAAAAACTTCCTGGCCTTCTCCCTGATATTGCAAATCTCTTCGTAGGCTTCGGGGCTGAACACAATCTTCTGATCCTGCTTACGCTCCACCAAGCGAATCAGGTTTTCACAATGGTCTCCTAACCGCTCCAGGTTATTGACAATATACATAGTCGCATTGACTTCGCGAGAGGTTTCCGGAGTCGTTGACAACTGACTCACATTAACCAGAAAATCGGTGATCTCTTTTTGCAACATGTCGATAGTATTTTCCTTACGGTAGACCTTTTCGACCAGTTTCAACGAATAGTTTTCGAAACACTCCATGGTTTGGTCGAACATCCGCAGACAAAGTTCAGCCATTCGGGTGGTCTCCTTATGGGCCTGAGCCAGAGCCAGGGTCGGTGTATCAAGTACCCGGTTATCGAGGTAGCGTAGATGATAAGCACCCTCCTCTTCGTCGCCGGCAGGCACCATCCAGATACAAATCTTGGCCAAAATACCGACCAACGGCAGAAAAAGCAGACAGTTAAAAACATTAAAAAAAGTATGCGCATTAGCCAGGTGGCGGGCAATAAACGGTTTATCCCCCACAGCCATCGCATACTCAGCCGCTTGTTGGGCTCCGACCAGCACCATATCGGGATCACCCGGCGTGAAATTATCAACCAACCTGGCAAAGAAGGGGAAAAGCAAGAGCATATAGACAACCCCCAGGACGTTAATCATCATGTGGGCTCGAGCCGCCCGTTTAGCCGGAACATTGGTACCGATACTGGCCAGAAGAGCAGTGATAGTAGTACCGATATTCTCACCTAAAATCAGGCCCAATCCCCCTTCAAAGGTCAAGGCGCCGCTGGCCGCCAGAGTCATAGTGATAGCAACGGTTGCACTACTGCTCTGTAAAATAATAGTCAGCAAGGCACCAGCCAGTACCGCCATGATATGATTATGGCTGAAAGAGATAAAAGCTTCTTGAAAAAAGGGTTGAGTTTTGAGAAAGGAGAGACCATCCTTCAAAACATCAAGACCGTAAAAAAGCATCCCGAAACCAAGCAGGATCTCACCAAAATACTGCCATCGCCGGTTCCGGGTAAAGAATTTCAGGGCCACCCCGATACCAATCGCCGGCAGAGCATAATGGTGCACCTTGAAAGCGATCATCTGCCCGGTTATCGTCGTCCCGATATTGGCTCCGAGGATCACGCCGATGGCCTGCATCAGGTTCATCAAACCGGCATTGACAAAACCAACTACCATCACGGTTGTCGCACTACTACTCTGCACAACTGCGGTGACCGAGGCCCCGACCAGAAAAGCGGAAATTCGGTTAGTCGTCAGTTTCTCAAGCACCTGCCGCAAACGGTTGCCGGCTGCTTTCTGCAAACCTTCCGACATGATTTTCATGCCATAAAGAAAAAGCCCGAGACCGCCGATAAAAGCGAACACCATCCCTTCAATCATTTAAGCTAACTCCGTATACTATTTAGTTTTTAGGCAATTCCCGCACAGCGACAATCTCAACCCCGGCCCGGTTTGCCATCTCCGGCAGAAGAGCTAGGGCAGTCGCGGTCACAGGGTAGGGATGCCCAATACCTATAGCGCTGCCTTTTTTCCTGGCAACCTCGATAAGAGCTCTAAACTGTTCCATAATATGCTCTACATCCGGCACATTATCAAGAAAAATATCTCGTTGCAACGCCGGTATACCGGCCGCTATGGCTTTCTCGTAAGCGACACTGTCGGCAATTGTGCGACTGTCTAAAAAAAAGAGATTGCGACCTTTTAAAATTTTCATAACCAGGGCCATTTTCTGCGGATCCGCAGTCAAGCGTGAGCCCATATGATTATTGACACCGATAATCCCCGGTATAAATTCCAGGTCTTCAAGAAAAACAGAACTTACCTCTTCATCCCTCATGGAAATGAAGAGAGCTCCGGGACCCGGATCTACCAACGGATAACCACGAGGCTCCATCGGGACATGCAAGATGATGTCGCGATGATGGTCAACAAAGTGGGATGCCACCTTAAGCGAGTTTTTCAACAAAGGGAAAATTGCAAAAGTCAAAGGTAATGGCAATACCGTAAATTCGGCAGCACGTTCCAGGCTGTGCCCCATATCATCAATCACAATTGCCAGTTGAGGACGAACAACTTCCGGTTCCAAAATCAGCTCTTGCTTCGAAGCACTAAAACTGCCAACGACCACAACCTCTTCCCCATCAAGAATAAGGAAGTTAAGAACTCCGGCCTTTCTTTCGGGATGGATCAAGACCCGAAGATTGAAATCTCGAGCCAGAAGCTCCTTGTAGGAGCTCAATACCGGCACCAAAGTTTCAAAATCCCGGCACTCCCCCTGAAACCGTACCCGAGCCCATTCATGCGACCCGTTGCGCATTACCTGCCAACGTTGATCGACAACGATTGACGGTTGACAACCAAGCAGTTTTTCATTAAGCCGTTGCAGAACTTTACTCAGATCCTTCCGAGTTAGGTGGTTTTGCGGGGCTGAAACGGGATAAATTTGCGGCTGCCGACTAGATTCAAGCAATGGTGAAAACGGCCTCTCGGCAACCAAATACCCCAAAGAAAAAAGAAGAGCACCTCCAACCAAACAACCGACAATAACCGGCCATCGCCGTCTGAAAATATCGTAACTATTCAGCACAAGTTAATAAGCACCGTATATTGATGAATTCCAGTAAATTCTGGGGACATAACCCGATTCTCCGAAGGAAATCGAGATTGTGTACCCGGAATTTGCGGGTTAGCTGAATAGTTACAAAATATCAATTTTGACTACTGCGCACCAAGCTGTTTAAAGATCTGCCAACCTTGAAGTAGTTCCACAGCCCGCAAAATCTGATTATCATCCCGCCATTCGTCCTGCTTATCATTCGCTTTGTCGTCGATTTTGTCCGCAGGCGTCTGATTGTCCCCGCCCTTCTGATCTTTCTCGTCAAGCGCTTGCGGTTTGAGTTTTTGCGGGGTTTTAGAACCTTCGGTCTGACCGTTACCATTCTCGAAATGACCTTTGAGATCCTTCTCCTTGAGATGCGACATGAACCCTTTATTCTGATCGCGGCGCACTACAGTACCGGCTTCGACCAGAACATCCGGTTCAATCCCTTTAGCCTGGATTGAGCGGCCGCTCGGAGTGTAATAGAGAGAAGTCGTCAAACGCACGGCTGAACCATCTTCAAGCGGTATAATGGTTTGCACTGAACCCTTACCGAAGCTCGGGGTACCCATTACCAGAGCCCGTTTATGATCCTGCAGAGCCCCGGCAACAATCTC
The DNA here is from genome assembly GCA_030595135.1 of Deltaproteobacteria bacterium. Lineage (GTDB taxonomy): Bacteria > Desulfobacterota > Anaeroferrophillalia > Anaeroferrophillales > Tharpellaceae > Tharpella. Next base: position 10,871 of record JAUVDU010000021.1, read on the forward strand.
CGAGGCACTGGCACTGCCGCCATTAAGCAGAACCACGATTGGATAATCACCCTCAGTACCGTCCTCATAGGCCTGATAGCGCATATTCTGTTTACTGATGCGACCGTCGGTATAGACAATCAGACCTGATTTCAAGAAATAATCGGAAACCTTGACCGCCTGCTGCAACAG
>JAUVDU010000271.1 GCA_030595135.1 Deltaproteobacteria bacterium
CGTTCATCATAGATGGCCATGAAGGGAAAACCGTTCTTCAATTTCAAAATCGCCCCTTCACCGCGCACCGCTTCAGAGATAAGAAAATTCTTCACTGAAGGGTGATAGAGACAGGTTGGGTGAAACTGAAAAAACTCCATATTGGCAATCTTGGCCCCGGCCCGGTGGGCCATAGCCACCCCGTCCCCGGTCGCAATATCGGGATTGGTCGTATAGAGGTAGACCTTACCAGCCCCGCCACTAGCCAACAGAGTCGACCCGGCGACAAAGGCATGAACCCGGCCACTGGCCCGTTCAAGCGCATAAGTTCCCCAACAGTAATCATCTTTACGAGTAGCTCCGAGCCATTTGTGCGCCGTCAGCAGATCGATGGCGGCCATATCTTCCCAGAGAACAATATTTTCATGCTCCCGGCAGCGGGCCACCAGCACCTCTTCAATTTCACGACCGGTCCAGTCCGCCGCATGGAGAATTCGGCGACATGAATGGCCCCCTTCACGAGCCAGATCATAACCGGTCGCGGAATCGGGATTTCGACTAAAAGAGACCCCCATAGCGATCAGTTCTTTAAGGCAGTCAGGCCCCTTTCTGATCACCAGATCAACCACGTCACGATGACCGAGTTCAACCCCGGCCCGCATCGTGTCTTCAACGTGACCGGCAAAAGAGTCCGCCGCATCAAGCACGGCCGCAATTCCGCCTTGGGCCAGGTTGGTATTGGTATCGGTCTCTTTTTTTTTGGTAATAATATGGACAACCCCGGAATCAGCCATTTGCAGAGCAAAAAAGAGTCCGGCAATGCCGCTGCCCAAAACCAGAAAATCGCTTTCGTGAAAAGTAGTCATAGTCATAATCAGTGATATAACATAAAAATTGCCAGCGTGAAAGCAGTAACCTTAAGACCCGCACACAAAAATAGGTATTGACTGTTGTTCGCAATTATGCTTTGTATTAAATACTTTTATATAATGCCATTCGGGTGACACAATCGAACCGATCAGGAGCAACCTTTGGCCAACAACACTCAAATTAAAACGGTTGAAAATAAGCTTAAAGAGCATCAATGCATACTCGAAAACATGGTCGAGAAGCGAACCTGTGAACTCCGGGAAAGTGAAATTAAATTCCGCCTGCTCTATGAAAAATCCAAACTCCAGGAAGAACTTTATCGCTCCATTCTGAGCTCTTCCAGTGACGCAATTATCGTTTACGAGATGACCGGGCTGGTTCAATATGTCAATCCGGCTTTTTCCGAGATGTTCGGCTGGGATCTGGAAAACTGAAAGACCAGCGCATCCCTTTTCTCCCGGAATCCGAACGTAAAGAGTCAATGAAACAGATCATGGCCCTCATTCATGATGGCGTCCCCTGCCGCGAGTTCAGAACAAAACGATTAAGCAAAAGTGGTCAACTGATAGATATCAGCCTCAGCGCTTCTCGCTATGCCGACCATCGGGGAGAGCCGGCCGGCATGCTGGTCATCCTCAGGGACATCAGCAAACGTGTACGGGCGGAACAGGAGGCACTAAAAGTCAGAAAGCTGGAATCGGTTGGCGTTTTAGCCGGGGGGCATTGCTCATGATTTCAATAATATTCTGGGAGCGATCCTGGGCAACATCTCCCTGGCCCTGGACATAACCGATGAAAAAGATAACATCCACGAGCTCTTGACGGCATCCGAAAAAGCTTCTCTACGCGCCAAAGACCTGACCCAACAACTTTTAACTTTTGCCAAAGGCGGCGACTACGTAAAAATCAACATAAAAGATCACGGAGTCGGTATTCCGGCAACCATCCTCGACAAGGTTTTCGACCCCTATTTCACGACCAAAGAGAAAGGCAGCGGATTAGGCTTGGCCATCACCCACTCCATCGTCAGCAAACATGGCGGCCACATCACGATCAACTCAGTCCCGGGACAAGGATGCATGACCACCATCTATCTTGCCGCCACCCGGGAGAAGCAAACAACCGCCCCCGTGAAAGCACCTGCGACTCCGATTTGATTCCGACCAAGACAGCTTAGGAGACATATTTTTATGGAGTGTAAACAGACCGTCAACCTTGAAAGCTGCAACTGCAGTTATGAACCCTGTTCGCGTAAAGGCATCTGCTGTGACTGCCTGCGCTACCACCTGAAAAACCGCGAGCTTCCCGGCTGCTGTTTTTCTAATGATGCAGAAAAGACGTATGATCGCTCTTTTGCCCATTTTGCCCGGCTGGTTCAGGAAAACCGGCTGTAAATCGTCAGACATTGAATTTCCTCTTCTATTTCTTCATTCTTATCTCATTTCTGGTTGCGGGCTGGCGTCAGCTCACCTGGATTCCCGTCGCCGGGGTTCAGGAACCGTTAACGGCGCTGACCGCAACCATTATTACTACGGCCGGTGATGCGGTGCAACTCGCCATCGGTCTGGTCGGAGTCATGGCCCTCTTTCTTGGCCTCATGAAAGTCGCCGAAGAGGGTGGCCTTTTAAAACTTGCGGCCCGTGGGATTCGCCCCCTGCTGATTCGCCTTTTCCCCGAAGTTCCGGCCGATCATCCGGCCATGGGGGCCATGGTTATGAATATGGCCGCTAATCTGCTGGGCCTCGGTAATGCGGCGACACCTTTCGGCATCAAAGCGATGCAAGAGCTTGAAACGTTAAACCCGGAACCGGGTACGGCGACCGATGCGATGGCTCTATTTCTGGCGATCAACACCTCCAGTATAACGTTACTGCCCACCGGGGTTATCGCCTTAAGGGCGGCGGCGGGCTCGACTAATGCGGCCGGAATTCTCCCGACCACCCTCTGTGCCACCATTTTTTCAACAGCTACGGCAATCATCTGCGCCAAACTTCTGGCCCGACTCTGGAAGCGGAAAATTCCCCCTAAATCTCCGGAAAAGCTTTGCCCCAAAGAGACCGGCGCCCCAACCCCGCTAGCGGAACCTAACGACGATCTTTCGTGGTGGAAATCCATGACGATTATTGGCGGCCTCGTCGCCATGATTCCCCTGATGGTTATCTATGGACAAAGTCTTTCCGGCTGGATTGTTCCCGGCCTGATGGTCTCGATGCTGACTTTCGGCATCTGGCGCGGGGTTCCGGTCTACGAAGCTTTTGTCAACGGCGCCCGAGACGGATTTCAAGTAGCGATCAAAATCATTCCCTACCTGGTGGCGATCATGGTCGCCATCGGCATGCTTCGCGGCAGCGGGGTTATGGAGATCGTAACCAGCAATATCGGCAATTTCACAGCCGCATTAGGCATGCCCGCCGAAGCCCTGCCGATGGCGATTTTACGCCCCTTGTCGGGCTCCGGTGCTTATGGTATTCTAGCCGCAACCATCAACAACCCGGCCATCGGCCCGGACAGCTACACCGGTTATCTGGTTTCGACCCTGCAAGGTTCTACCGAAACCACTTTTTACGTTATGGCCGTCTATTTCGGGGCTGTGCAGATCAAAAAAGTGCGCCACACGCTGGCCGCCGGTCTCTTGGCTGATCTGGCCGGGGTCATCGGCGCAATTGTCGCCTGCAAGATTTTTCTACAACTTTGAAGCATCATCAAACTAATTATGTCTGACTGGTTCCTGAAATTCATGTTGTTCGTTTTTGCCGTTCACTTTCTAGCTTTTACC
>JAUVDU010000403.1 GCA_030595135.1 Deltaproteobacteria bacterium
CGCAAGTTATTGACATCGATTTGATACCTGACCCGATCAATTTTGGCCCGGGTCGTCCGGGTTGTGTGTTTGAGGAAAAAACCGGTGCTTTTATCCATCGGTTTTTCATCCATCCAGACCAGCATCGCTTCAAAGGTTCGAGCGGTGCGCGGAATATTATTAGGATGAACCAGCATCTCTCCCCGGCTGACGTCAATCTCATCTTCAAGCGTCAAGGTTACTGACTGGGGTGGAAATGCCTCTTTAAGGTTGCCGTCAAAAGTTGTAATTTCTTTGACCTTGGATTTTTTTCGCGACGGCAGCACCATGATTTCATCGCCGGGCCGAACCACTCCCGAGGCCACGGTACCGGAAAAACCGCGAAAAGTTGCATCCGGCCGCAGCACATACTGAACCGGGTAACGAAAATCGATAAAGTTGCGATCCGAAGTCACATAGACGGTTTCCAGGATCTCAAGCAGGGGCTGGCCCGTGTACCACTCCATGCGCTCTGATTTATCCACCACATTATCCCCTTTTAACGCCGACAGGGGAATAAAATGAAGGTCGGGAATCTTCAGGCGGGTGACAAAATCGCGGTACTCCTGGCAAATCCGGTTAAATGTCGATTCCTGATAATCGACCAGATCCATCTTATTGACCGCCAAAATGACATGCTTGATGCCGAGTAGCGAGATGAGAAAGGTGTGACGCCGGGTCTGGGTGATGACGCCACTGGTGGCGTCAACCAGAATAATCGCCAGGTTGGCGGTGGAGGCTCCGGTAACCATGTTACGGGTGTATTGTTCGTGACCCGGGGTGTCGGCAATAATAAATTTACGTTTGGCGGTGGAAAAATAGCGATAGGCGACATCAATCGTAATACCCTGTTCACGCTCGGCTTGCAGACCATCAAGGAGCAGGGCATAATCAATCTCACCGCCGACACTGCCGACCCGTTTGCTGTCACGCTCCAGAGCCGCCAATTGATCTTCATAGAGCATCTTACTATCATATAAAAGGCGGCCAATCAGGGTCGACTTGCCATCATCAACCGAGCCAGCGGTTAGAAGCCGAAGCAGATCCTTTTGTTCATCGTGATCGAGGAACTCCTTGATATCCATTAGAAATACCCCTCCCGTTTTTTCTGTTCCATTGAACCTTCCTGGTCAAAATCGATGACCCGGGTAGTCCGTTCACTTTTACTTACGGTCATCATCTCTTCGACAATCTTCTCGATCGTGTCGGCAGTTGATTCAACGGCTCCGGTTAACGGATAACAGCCCAACGTGCGAAAGCGTACTGTTTTCATGACCGCTTTTTCCCTGAGTTCAACCGGCATGCGTTCGTCATCAACCAGAATCAGGTTGCCATTTTGCTCAACCACCGCGCGCTCGGCGGCAAAATAGAGGGGGACGATCGGAATATTTTCCAGTCTGAGATATTGCCAAACATCAAGTTCGGTCCAGTTGGAGATCGGAAAGACCCTGATACTCTCGCCCGGGTTGACTCTGGTATTATAGACACTCCAGAGTTCCGGGCGCTGGTTTTTCGGATCCCATTGATGAAACTGGTCGCGAAATGAGAAAATGCGCTCTTTGGCTCGTGATTTCTCTTCGTCCCGCCGGGCTCCACCAAAGGCGGCGTCAAAACCATATTTGTCGAGGCCGCTGAGCAGGGCCTGGGTCTTCATGACATCGGTATGAACCTTACTGCCGTGGGAAAAAGGGCCGATCCTCTGGCGCCGGCCTTCTTCGTTGTGATGGATAATCAGGTTTATCTCATGCTTTTGGCAAAAATAGTCGCGAAAGCTGATCATTTCGCGAAATTTCCACTGTGAATCGATATGCATCAAAGGGAAAGGGATTTTACCGGGGGCAAAAGCCTTTTGCGCCAGCCGCACCATGACTGAAGAGTCTTTGCCGATCGAATAGAGCATCACCGGATTGGAAAATTCGGCGGCGACCTCCCTCATGATAGCAATACTTTCCGCCTCCAGTTCGGCCAGATGCGATAGCGAATAGCGAGTTTGCATAAATTGTTGTCCTCTTTATAACATTACAGAAACCACAGATGGACAAAATTTGACACAGATTAGAGCAATCTTTTTCGTTCCGTCCAAGCCGGAGTTGTGGAATAGCATGGCAGGTCTGTTTTCACAAGTTTTTTAAGCCTTGGCAGGTTGATGCTTTTGCGATTGCCTGGTTGTTTAATTGTTGTGAATCTGGTACTGTTTTTGTTCCGGCTATACCGGATTAAAACTTAGGAGTTAATTATGTTTTTCGGGATTTTGGGACGAGGCTTAATGAGTGGTCTACAGACAACGCGGAGTTTAGCGTTGATTATTGTACCGGTCTATCTGGTCATTACTTTTTTGGGTAAGACCCCGGTTTTAGGACTGATTGGTCGCATTTTCAGCCCTTTGATGGAGTTCCTCGGACTGCCGGGTGAAGCTGTAATGGGGGTTGTGCTCGGCAATGTCTTAAATCTCTATGCGGCCATTGGTGCAGTCACGCCGCTTGAGCTTGACCAGAAACAGATGACGGTATTTGCTCTTTTTCTATTGTTGTCACATAGTTTACCGATCGAA
>JAUVDU010000253.1 GCA_030595135.1 Deltaproteobacteria bacterium
GACCTGACTAACTGCACCAATATCACCTGCCACCTGACCGGAAACCGTAGAACTTTGAGCTACATTCTCGGTCACTTCCATGATCCCGACGGAAGCCTGCCCAACATTATCGGCAATCTGCCTGGCAACCACATCCTGTTCTTCAATATTAACGGTAACTGCAGCAACGATCTCACTAACCTGATTGATCACGACACTGATCTGTTCAATAGTCATAACGGTACCACCTACCGAGCCCTGAATACCTTCAATCCGACCTTTGATCTCTTCAGTCGCCGCCGCCGTCTGTGCCGCCAGCTCTTTAATTTCATTGGCAACCACTGCAAACCCCTTACCGGCCTCTCCGGCCCGAGCCGCCTCAATCGTAGCATTTAAAGCCAACAAATTAGTCTGGGAAGATATTGACGTTATAGTTTCAATAACTTGTCCGATCTGACCGGCCACCTCCCCCAGTTCAGCAACCTTTTCAGTCGCCTCTCGAGCCTGGAGCACGGCCCTTTCAGTCACCTGCCGCGCCTCTCCGGTATGCTCGGCAATCTGATCAAAACTAGAACTCATCACTCCCGCCGCATCGGCCACCTGGCCGATATTTGTGGAGGCCTCCTCGACCGCCGCTGCCACACTGTTCATATTAGAACTCATCTCTTCTGCGGCAGCCGCAACCCCGTCAGCCCGATCTGATGCAGTTTGGGCTCCACCGGAAAGGTTTTTTGCCATTCCCGTCAATTGGCTGGAAGAGACTTTAAGAGTGTTCAGATCATCAACAACCTCCTTGAAAATCTCATGCAGTTTTTCAACAAATTCGTTAAAAGCCAATGCGAGCTGACCAATTTCATCACTCTTTTGTCCCGTTGCTGCGGTCGGCAAACGAACTGTCAAATCTCCGGAACCGGAGGCAATCTGCTGTAACATAGAGACCACTCGTTTAAGCGGACGAACAATACTATTACCAAACAACAAACCTAAAATCACAGCCAGCACCAAACAAATTATACAGGCAACCGCCAGTGCCCGAAAAAAGTCATTTTTTACCCGATAGAACTCCACCTCAGAAACCGTAACCAAAACCTTCCAAACATTCCCTTTAAAAACCATTGTTGCAAAACTACCAACTTGGGGCACCCCGTGACCGGCATCATGGAATATTCCGGCATCCTGCTCGATCACCATCGTGATATTGGCCTTATCGGCAAGAACTCCGCCCAGCGGCTTACCATAATAAGCGCTGCCATCGGCATGAGCAATTACTGCACCATCACCTTTAACCACTGTAATATTTTTACTTTGCCAACCGGCTTTACGAAAGCCGTCGATCTCATGCGAAATCCATTTTTGCACCCGCTGCCATTTAATCCGGGCGTTGATCGTCCCCAGTTGCCCGCCGACGTCTCCGGTAATCAGTTGCGAGACCACCTGGGTATAACGATAATCCCCACCGAAAGGCGGCTTGGACAAAATCTCCGACTCCGGCCGCTGGTTCCAATCAGAATAATAGCTCCCTTTAGTCAGAGTCTCCTGATGCCACTTCTTCTGAGCATTATCTCTGCCCAGCAAACAATCATGGCTGGCCCCTACCGTAGTTCCATCAGTGCGGGTCAGCATCAAAAAGGTGAAGGGACTATCTTTGTCGGCCACCATTTCGGTCAACAAATTATCTACACTACTGTAGTCGAAGTCACTCATCAACGAATCCAGAAGCACCGGGTTCGCTTTTAGAGATCGTATATCACGATCTCGCCGCCGGACATTGTCAGCCAGGTATTGCCGTACGGTCTCGCACTCTCTCAGCATCTGAGCACCCTGGCTCTGTTCCAAAAAGTCGGAGAGTTTAAAACTGACGTAACCAGTAACCAGCAAAACCGGCAAGACGCCAATCAAAATCATGGCTACGAGAAGTTTGGTTTTAATCGTCATCGTTTTTTTGTCCTTACTTCTGTTTCATAATTGATGCAATTATCCGATAATCACCAATCGCAGCTTTAGCAAAGTTATCATACTTCTTACTGATCGCCACTACCGCCGGAGCTTTTTTCGGCAGACTCAAAAGGAGACTCTGAATTTTTTTCGCTTTCTCTTTACCCAAGCTCTTGAGATTGACGCAGATCGGAAAATTAGGAATCGGTTTGGAAATTTCAAGAAATTTCAGTTTGTCCTGGTTTTTCAAGGCAACACTCTCTTTGACCCCGCCAGCCGCCGCTTTTCCATCAAGCACGGCCCGAACCACATTAGAGTGAGAACCGGTCAAAAGATACTCTTTAAGATCAGCCAATTTGACCCCGCTCTTGGCCAATATATATTTAGGCACCAGATATGATGAGGTTGAGCCTTTATCACCGAAAGCAAAGACTTTCCCTTTAAGGTCGGCAATTGCCTGCACCGGGCTCTCTTTGGGCGCTATAACATAGGACTTATAAAACGGGGAACCTTTCTTAACCACTTTGACAATCGGGATAACCGAACGATTCGCCTGATTACTCTTGACTGCACCAACCGGACCAAGGTATGCCGCCTGAATCTTCCCCTGAACCAAACCATTCTCAATTTCATCATAGTTTGAACCGACCTGCAAAGTTACCGGTTCACCCAGTTTGGCACTCAAATATTCGCACAAGGGTGTAAATTTCTCCACCATGACCGCTTTATCTTCTAGAGGGATCACGCCAAAAACAATCTCAGCCTGAACATTTACCGCAACTAACAACAATAAAAGCAGCCCTGAAACAATACCCTTTTTCATCATTTTCTCCACTCAAAATATGGTACATTGACATAAATAAGACAACCATAACATTCAACAACTATCAGAAAACTTCTATATATACAACATGTTATATACTGTGCACAATAGTCGGGACGTTAACATAAAAACAAACAAGTTACAACCTAATAATGGGGTAAAACACACACCGCGAAACACCTTTCCACTAAGTTGCACTCGGCTTGCTGATATTCCTACAATCGTTTTTCACAAAAAAAGGGTTGGCGCAATTTTGCGCCAACCCTTTTTTTGTGAAAAACATGAAAACCAGACAGTCGACTATTCGCCGCTTAAATACTCATGCATAGCAACCGCAGCTATTTTCCCGGCTCCCATAGCCTCAATCACGGTGGCCGCGCCGGTGACAATGTCGCCGCCGGCATAGACTCCCGGCATATTCGTCGCTCCGGTTTCCGGATCGGCGTCGATATTACCCCAACGGTTAGTTTTCAGATCGGGTGTGGTTGACGGAACCAATGGATTAGGACCGTTACCAATAGCCACGACTACGGTATCAACCTCGACCACAAATTCGGAACCTTCGATCGCTACCGGACGCCGACGGCCGGACTCATCGGGCTCGCCGAGCTCCATTTTAACGCACTCAACCCCGGTCAGCCAGCCCTCTTCGTTACCAATTAAACGCTCGGGATTTGCCAGGAGCAGAAATTCGACCCCCTCTTCCCCGGCGTGATGAATCTCTTCGTCACGAGCCGGCATCTCATCCATCGAACGACGATAGATGATATAAGATTTTTCCGCCCCTAAACGCAAAGCCGTCCGCGATGAATCCATGGCCACGTTACCGCCGCCAAAAGTCGCAACCCGTCCCCCTTTGACAATCGGTGTATCATATTCGGGGAAAAGATAAGCTTTCATCAGGTTTGAGCGGGTCAGATACTCATTGGCCGAATAGACACCGTTAAGATTTTCGCCCTCAATATTCATAAAGACCGGCAAGCCGGCTCCAGTGCCGATAAAACAGGCATCAAAACGCTCTAAAAGTTCATCGACGGTCTCAATCTGACCA
>JAUVDU010000097.1 GCA_030595135.1 Deltaproteobacteria bacterium
CCGCATCCGGTAGTCGGTATTGCTCTTCTCGGTCTGGTTGGAAAAAACTTCTGGCTTGGCCGGGTGATGCAGGATTTGGGGATTCGCATTGTCGGCAGTCCGACCGGTATCATCATGGTTATGACTTTTGTCGGCCTGCCCTTTTATCTCCAGGCGGCCAAGGAAGGTTTTGCTTCGGTTCCCCCGCGCCTCGAACATGTCTCCCGCAGTCTCGGGGCCTCGATGTTTGCCACGTTTATTAACGTTACTTTTCCTCTGGCCTGGCGCTCGATCTTAAGCGGAATTATCATGTGTTGTGCCCGGGCGATCAGTGAGTTCGGCGCGGTGGTGATTATCGCCTACCATCCGATGATCGCTCCAGTGTTGATGTTTGAGCGTTTTCAGTCGTTTGGTCTGCGTTATTCGCAACCGGTTGCGGTCTGGTTGATTGTTGTCTGTCTCCTGCTTTTTCTCTCTCTCCGCCTGGTCGGCAGCGGCGCGAAAAAGCCTAAGAACGGGAGTCGCATCGGGGGTCAGGCATGAGCATCAGGATAGAGAATCTGGCCGTCGATCTCGGCTCATTTCATCTGCGAAATATCAATCTGACTCTGGAGTCGGGTGATTTTTTTGCTCTGATGGGGCCTACCGGAGCCGGAAAAAGTGTCCTTTTAGAAGCTTTGGTTGGCCTGGTGCCGATTGTCGGGGGAGATATTTTCATCGATGATCGCAAGATCACCAACTTAGCCCCGGAAAAGCGGGGCATCAGTATTGTCTATCAGGATTACGCCCTTTTTCCCCATCTGACGGTGCTTGATAATATCGGTTACGGTCTCCGTTTTCAGAGTCATAAAAGGAGTTCCGCGCCGATTGATGAGCTCGTTGAGCGCTTAAACTTAAACCATCTTTTGCAGCGTTACCCGGAGACCTTAAGCGGTGGTGAACAGCAGCGCGTCGCCTTGGCCCGGGCTCTGGCGGTTACTCCCGATATCCTATTGCTCGACGAACCCCTCTCAGCGCTTGATCCCAATTTTCGTCAGGATTTAAGGGTGCACCTGAAAAGCTTACATCAGGCGAGCGGTGCTACCTTTATGATGGTGACCCACGATTTTTCCGAAGCTCTTTCACTGGCCCAGCGGGCCGCAGTCATGAACCAGGGAGCGCTTGAACAGGTAGGCACTATTGAAGAGATTTTTTGTCGGCCGACTTCAACCATGGTCGCTGATTTTGTCGGCATGAAAAATCTTTTTAAAGTTGAATTCTCAGGTGCAGGCGCCCGCGCCGGCGGCGTCGAGATCAAGGTTGGACGAGAAGCTGACGCGGCGCAAGGTTATATCGCCATTCGTCCGGAAGATCTGATTTTGAGCAAAGAGCCGCTGGTCTCCAGTCTGCAAAACTCCTTTGCCGGCAATGTCACAGCCATTCGCAGCCACGGTTTCTTCTACGAGATCGATTTTGCCGTAAACTCCCTCATCTTTACCGCAGTCATCACCAGTCACGCCTTCTTTGATCTTGAACCGGTTGTCGATAGCGGTTTTTTCCTCTCGTTTAAAGCGACTGCCGTGCATTTGTTGTAAAACCCTGAGGTGTCGAAATTCCAATATTAAAAAGGGCTGTAGCCGGATTTTCCGGCTACAGCCCGTTTGCTTTTTTTCTGACAGGTTTTAAGGTCAGGTGCTAGCCTTCTAGTACTTTACCTTGTGGATGGTTATGCAAGTTTACTGTCTGTAGACCACAATTTTCTTGTCAGTACTGTTGCCGACTGTATCTATGGCGGTTATTGTAATCGTATTGTAACCTTTTTTCAGACGTATCCGGCTAATGCTCCACTGTTCCGTGCCGTAAGCGGTTCCTGCGCCGCCAAGGTTGCTAGACCAGGTTACAGCCGGAACTTTGACATTGTCCGAAGCCTCCCCACTGACAGAGATGCCACTGCTTTTTATTGTATAGGTACCAATTACATCTGGTGACAGTATTGTAAGATTAGGAGCTGTAGTATCAGTAAGGTCAGGCTCAGGCATGATCTCGACCAGACATTCAGCCTGGGATCGCAGTCCTTTGCTGTCTGAAACGGTCAACCTGAAGGTCAGCAGAGCTCCGTCTGATCCCGCTTCAGGAGCAGTGAAGAGAGGTTTCATGGCTGTGGGATCAGATAATGTTACCGGTACTCCTTGACTCTGAGTCCAGTGATACACTGAGGTACCGTCATCATTGTCGTAAGAACCGGAGCCATCCAGAAGCACTGTGCCACCGGAAACCATCTGGTCGAAACCGGCATCGGCTACGGGCGGTTCGTTGCTCCAAGAGACGTTAACAATGCAGCGGTCGCAGGCTTTGAGGCCGCCGGAATCGGTTACGGTGAGAAGAAAAATGAGACTTGTGCCTTCGGGTGAATCGACTGTCGGGGCAAAAAAAGTCGGGCTTGCGGCTGTATAACTTGACAGCTCTACCTGGTTTCCGGCAACCTGTACCCATTGATAGTGGCCGATACCGTCATCGGAATCAAAAGAGTCGGCACCATCCAATTGTACCAATGTTCCTTCGGCAACAGTTTGTTCGTAACCGGCTTCAGCCTCCGGCGGAAGATTGTCCAGAACAACATTGACAATGCAGTAATCGCTTGTCCGGTTACCGGCACTATTGGTTACTGTAAGGCAAAATTCCAAAGACTCACCTTCAGATCCGGGCATTGGGGCGACAAAACTGGATTTGACGCTATCTGTAGTTGTCAAATTTACCGGGGTGCCAGCGGTCTGTTCCCAATGGTAACTGACGATTTCGTAACTTAGATCGATGGAGTTGCTTCCATCCAGAATCGTTTCCGTGGCCTCTTCGACATTTTGATCGGGGCCGGCATTAGCCAGGGGATCTCCGGGAATCGGCTCAAAAGTCGCTTCTATGGTATGGGTTGTGTTGATATTCCTGAAATTATATTCGCTGACCGGGCCCATGGAGCTGCCATCAACAATGACATCCTTGATTTGCATGCCGTTATCCGGAATGATCTCAAAATAGATTGTTTCATCGTAGTTGGTCACAATCGAGCCAGCCGGATATATAGATCCGGCATCACCGGCCCAGGCTTCTACGGTGTACGTGTCAATCGCGAAGCTGGCTGAGATCATTGCGTCTTCGGCTAGATTCGTGAACTGGTAACTTGTTGAAGTGCCAACGACCTGATTGTTTACCAGAACTTTTTCAATATGGTAATGTTCATTGGGAGTAAAGGTAAAATTTGTTCCGCTCCATGCTCTACCATGATGCTGCCGCTGGGATTGATTACCCCATTGGTGCCGGCCGAAGCCGTGATGGTATGGGTATCGAGGGCAAAGATCGCCGTAATCGTGTGGTTGCTATCCAGTGAAGTAAACGTATAGCTATCAAGGGCGCCGACAGATATTTCATCAACCAATAGATTGGCAAGATGGTAATTGTCGGTGGCGACGGCTGTATAGGTCTGACTGGAGTCGGCGTCAAAAGCAGTGTTGCCGCTCGGGGAGATGGTGCCGCCCTCTTGGGCCAAGGCAGAAATTGTGAAAGTTTCTGTGGGTTCAGTCGGCACTGCTGCTTGATAAAAGATTTCATTGGAAAAAAGGCTTTCATTCCCATCACTGTTATAGGCAGTCATGACAAGATAGAAGGTCTCCCCTGTAGGCAGTCCGCTAAGAGTGAAGTTGGGATTATTACGATCACTCAAGTTTTCCAGAGGAATAACAATATGGGAATTACCTTGATCTAGGCCGGTTCCTTCATATGGAGCTCCCGGCGATCCGGCCTTGTAATAAAGCTTGTAACCGGCCAGATTGCTTTCAGTGTTGGGAGCCCATGCTAGACGTACCTGAGCGGCCATTGTGGATGCTGAAAAAAATAAAGAGTAACAGTAAGAGAGTGGTCAGGCTGGTAAAGAAAAGTTTAGCGTTAAGTGGCCGTATCGAGGCCAGTGGCTTTGTGTCCCATCCTTTCGGTGTGGTTTACCTTTTCCGAGCGTGAGTTGTGCTAAATAGTTATAGCTTACGGGACAGCAAAAGGATGCCGGAGTCTTGTGTCCTTGTGCAGTGACGGAAAAGCCTTTTATATTCCGGTTCTGCCGGAGTGAAGCGGGCGAAAAATGTAAACTGAAGGGGCGGGAATGTAAATGGCCGGGACAAAACCGTAAACCATGAGATCGAAAAATGTAACTTTTTTTGATTGCTTACGATGCCGTTAAAGTTGTTATTTTTCTTTTCTTGTGGCATTGTCTCTACAATCCTGTTGAAAATTGAATTTAACTTTTAATCAAGGGCAAAGATATGCGAAAACTGTTTGATTTTCACATTCATGTCGGTCATTATTTCGAGTGGTCGGAAGAGGCTCGGCGACTCTGGATGGAGACCGGCCCCTATTTTGGTAAAATATATGCGGAGGATGGTTGTCTCGATATTGATCTCTTCCATCAGGTTCTTCAGGATGAGGGTGTTGTCGGCGGGGTGTTGTTGCCGGAGTATGCCCTGCACACCGCTGGAGTGATGCCGGTTGAGCGCGCGATTGCCGTCAGTCAGCGTTATCCGCAGTATATTCCTTTTGGCGCCTTAAACCCTGAAATTCATCTCGATCCGGTAACCGAATTTGAACGTCAACTGGCTCTTGGGGTTAAAGGCTTGAAAATCCATGGGGTTCATTGTCAACACCATGTCAATGATCCACGCCTCTATCCGGTTTATGAGATTTGCCAGGAGCGCAACCTGCCCCTGATGTTGCATGCCGGAACTTCAGTTTTCCCCGGCACCCGGCTACGGCATGCCGACCCTTATGATTATGATGATGTGGCAGTCGATTTTCCGAACCTTAACCTGATTCTTTGTCACGGTGGCCGTAATTTTTGGTATACTCAGGCGGAGTTTATGGTGATGCGGCATGAAAATGTCTATATTGATCTCTCGGGATTGCCGCCCCGGAACCTGCTGCGTTACTATCCCAAAATGGAGAAATTCAGTCAGCGCTTTCTTTTCGGCACCGATTTCCCCGGAGTTCCGGGCGTTGCCGCCAATGCCGAGAAAATTGCGGCTCTGGATTTGACTAAAGAGACACTTGATAATATTTTCATCAACAATGCCCGACGGCTTTTGCCCGGTTTTAAACATAACGTGTAACTTGAAATGTGATTTGCTATAGCTTTATAGTAGGTTTTTGCATGGTTTAAAGGTGAAAAAATGAAAAGAGTCCGAAGATGGTATTTTTGGCTGGTTTTGATCCTGATGTTGCCCGGGATTGGGGTTTTGTCGTCCTGTGGCGATGATACCCAAGGAGAGGCGGGGGAACGTGGCGGTCAGAGTCGCAGTATGCGGGGTATTCAGGCGGTCAGCAAAAGTGCCGCTAATGCCCAACAGCGGCGGTTGGCGGTGGTTATCGGTAACAGTAAATATGAGAAGTCACAGCTGAAAAATCCGGTTAATGATGCTCAAGCTATGGCTCGGTTGCTGCGGCGTCTCGATTTTGAGGTCGATCTGGTTGAAAACGGCGGGCGTCGGGCGATGGTGACGATGATAAATAGTTTTGGTCGTAAACTGCGCCAAGCCGACGTTGGCCTTTTCTATTATGCCGGGCACGGTATTCAAGTTAAAGGTCGCAACTACCTGATCCCGGTCGATGCGGTTTTAGAGACGGAAGCCGATGTTGAGTTTGAGGCGCTTGATTTAGGCCGGGTGTTGGGTAAGATGGATGACTCGCACTGTCCGCTGAATATTGTTGTGCTTGATGCCTGTCGTGACAACCCTTTTGCCCGAAGTTTTCGCAGCGTTTCTAAAGGTCTGGCTCTGGTCGATGCGCCCCGGGGTACTCTCTTGGCTTTTGCCACGGCCCCAGGTTCGGTGGCGGCTGATGGCGAGGGGAGTAACGGGATCTACACCAAACATCTGTTGGCGAATATCGAACGACCCGACTTGAGTATTGAAGAGGTTTTCAAACAGGTTCGGATTGGCGTTGTAAATGATACTGATGGTCAGCAGACACCTTGGGAATCTTCTTCTTTAATGGGGAGTTTTCATTTCCAGCCCGATGCGGAAACGCAAAAACGAGATTCATCTTCGGTTTCGGCACCAGCTCCAGTCCCGGTTTCGGCCTCAGCGGCCGCCCTAACCCCGGCAAAAACGATAAAAGTCCCAGAACCTGATCCTGTGCAAAGTTCGCCGAAAACCGTAAAAAAAACGTCGCCGGAGCCGATTAAAACGGCCCACGTGACAAAATCGCAGACTCCAGCCGTCAAAAAACCGGCTCACTCTCCTGAGATAACGAAATATATAAAGATGTTGAAATCGTCGAACAATAAAGATCGGCGCTATGCAGCGAAAAAGATTATCCGCTCCTATTCATCCAACAAAGTTCTGCTTGATGTTGTCAACCGGGAGCTTTTAAAAGGCTATCAGCAAAAGAGCAAAGATCGGCATCATGTTGATGTGATGGCCTGGT
>JAUVDU010000210.1 GCA_030595135.1 Deltaproteobacteria bacterium
CAAGAAATGGTAGAAACTTACTGTCATGATGGTTTGCTGGTGCCAATATAGAGACAAGGGGAAAGCTTTGTCTGCTCTGAACGTCAATTACTGTGAGAGTATGTAGCCGGTAACCAACAACGTATATTGATTTGTCTCGTTTATTGCGCCGCGTGCCGCAGTCACAGTCAAGGTCTCCGTAAATACGTATCTTTTTTCCTTTGATTGTCATGCTGGCCAAAGGAACTTTACAGTCGTTTGCTAACTCTGTGGAATCAACAGCGCAGAGGGTGCAATCTCCGAGTAGATCTGATTTGTAAAAATGGTGAAGAAAATATATAAGAAGATTGATTTGTTGCTTAAACGTCATGTTGGTTCTAAACCTACTGAGCTGAGTATGGTCTATGGTTGTATTTTTATGTAGAGGCAAGCCGATAAAAACTCGGTTTTCCTGTCGATCTAAGCTCAAATATTCATCATCACAAAATTTACGATAACTGATCTCAGGATATTTGAGAGCTTTCAACAGTTCTGCCCGAAATAAATGGCTAGGAAAAATTTCTCTCATTGAGGGGCTATAGCTATCATTGGAAAGCAGATTGTTGATGATTGTATCGTCAATTAACTGATCAATAAATTGTAGCTCCTCATCCTTTATGTATATAGCAGAACGATCATAGTGGCTAAACTTTATGATTCTACTGCAGGTTATTTCATTAATGTATTCAGCCATTTTATCGAGATTGATGATACCACTGACTGGAAGTTGATTGTTGATTCCAAGTAGGTCTTCATCCGGGATTGTAATATCGTGTTTAAAATCGTAGTCTGCAGTAACTTCTTCCAGTACTTTACGGGATATTTCTTTTTTTATTATCTTTGGCAAACGGATCCAATTTGGAAATTCATTTTTTAGTTGTGTTATTACTTCATATTTGATATTTTTATGGTGCATAAGAGCCTCTATTTTTGATTTGTTTTTTGTGGTGATTAACAACATCAATTATAGCGGCTTTTATGCGTTAAGTCAATGTTTTTATTAAGGAAACAGTTGATCTTTACAACACCCTTTAGCAGTTTTTTCCCCAACGCCTTTCCATAAACTTAAGAATCTCATCCATGCAATTTCGTCTTGTTGGTTGCCAACAATCCTCAATACTGAAAGCAGATCACGAACATGGGCAGACTCAAGTAATTTAGTACCACCAATAAATTTATAGGGAATTTCTTTGGCTAATAATGCTGGTTCTATTGCACGCCCTGCATAACCTGAACGAACCAATATCATATGATTGTTCCATTTCTTACCCTCATTTTTTTTATGGAAGATGTCATCCGCGATCCAGCGTCCCTCTTCCCATTCATTACTAAAGGTATTTAAAGTCGGCTTTCTCCCGCGCCCTCTAATTGCTATAAGGTTTTTTCCATAAATAAGGTCGCTCTGGGATAAAAGCCAATTTGATGCGTCTAAAATTTCTTGAGTAGAACGATAATTATCTTGAAGTTTTAGGGTTATCGAGTCTTTTACTCGCGTATTGAAACTATGCACATTTTGAAAATCAGCTCCTCTAAACCCATATATTGACTGAGCATCATCACCAACACAGAAAAGAGTCACTTCATCCTTCAGAGGATCAATTAATTTCCATTGAAGAGGATTTGTATCTTGCATCTCGTCAATCAGAAGGTGGCTGTACTGGCTTGATACCCAATTTCTTATCTTTTCTGAACCTGTGATATGTTGTGCAACAACATCAAGGATGTCATCATAATCCAAATAATGACGTTCCTTTTTTCTTTGTTCATATGACAACATAATTTCAGCTATCCTTTTTATTTTAGGATAAAAATCAGGAGATTCTTTTTTAAGTGTGAAAGCAAGTGGTTGAGAAGTATTACGTGATAGTGAATACAGGTTGCATAGCTCTGCGGCTGATAGTAATTCCGATTTCTTAACCTTTCCTCGAAAGATTTTGAATAATTGAATTTGATCATCTCGATCAATAACTGAATACCCTTGACATCCAAATGTTTTTGGTGCTTTGCGTATTAATGAGAGGCACCACGTATGAAATGTTGATGCTCGGAGCGCCTGCGCTTCATTACCCAAGTGCATCCGTACACGTTCAACAATTTCAGATGCTGAGCGACGTGTAAATGCCAATATCTGAATTTTTTCCGCTGGGGTTCCGTTTGATATTAGATATGCTGCTCGGGCGACAATTGTTTTTGTTTTACCTGTTCCCGCACCCGCTAATATTAATGCGTGTTGCGATGGTATACATGCCGCTTGGTATTGGTTTTGGTTAAGCTCACCGAGTAAGTTTTCGATTGACATGTTTAATATACCTATTTACTCGAAGTTTGTTTGTATACGCCGAACGAAATATTTAAACAGAAAAAATTCTGTATATTAACTTTATATATCTTCTGTATAACATGTTATATCTGCATCTAATACAGATTTAGGGGGGCGAAATGGAGACATATCTATTCTGTGGAATATTGTTGCCAAAAATAGATATGTCAAATGGTCTTGTCCCCTTAAATGCCAGTGGTTTCCCTCTACTCTAATAACCATAGGCTCAAAACCCTGTCAAGTGGTAAAATCCGGGGAAATTGAAACCGCCTAAAAATGCGGGCTATGGGGAAACCTGTTTTTTTGTTTCAATTTAAGCACTTTATGAAATAAATTGTTTTTTTATTATTTAAGTTGTAATGTGATTGAAAGAGTACTTTGAGACCGAAAAAACTACTTGATATACGGTATAGGTAACGTTATGTCGTTTGGCAATATGTCTCCTGCCGCTATGGCGGAAGAGTTAGGTAATAGACTCAAACAAGCGAGGTTGAATGCCAATTTAACTCAGGTTGAGGTGGCATCACGAACGGGTTTAAGTAGGAGGACAGTTCTTTATGCTGAAAAAGGGAGAGTTCAGCTGGAGAATTTTGTTGCCATGTTAGCTTCCCTGGATATGGCAGACCAGCTCAATATGTTTCTACCAGCATCAGGAATATCCCCTTTACCGTTGGTTAAACTCAAAGGCCGAGAACGGCAGCGGGCCTCAAAACCTAAGAACAGGAAAGCCCGAATCAATGAAAGAGCTTAATACTACTCTCACCCCATTTCGCGAATACGACATTCTCGATTATCCTTTAGGCGGGGGACGGGTCTTGATCGAAGCGGCGGCCGGTTCCGGTAAGACCTATACGATTCAGTATCTCTTTTTGCGTCTGGTGCTTGAGCGCTCCGATCTTAAAGCCGGTAATATTCTGGTTGTGACGTTTACTGAAGCGGCGACCCAGGAGCTTAAAGAGCGGATTCGTGAGATTCTCAGGGCGGCCGCAAATCTTCTTAGTTCTCTCTCGCGGACTCGCGTTATTACTGAAAAGGATGGTGATCTCGGGCGGGTGCTGGGTCAGGCCTTGGCTCAAGGGGCGTCGGTGGGACTTCTTAAAGAGCGGCTGAAAGCGGCTCGGGTCGGTTTTGATGAGATTGTAATCGCCACCATTCATGGTTTCTGCAATCGTATTTTGAGCGATTATGCTTTTGAATGCGGCATTCGTACCGGGGTTGATCTGGTTAAAGAGAGTCGGCTTTTTATCCAGGTTGTGGCCGAGGATTATTGGCGGCGGACGTTTTATCGGGGAGCTGAAATTTTGCCTCGGGTGGCGGCTGATTGTGGTTTGCAGCTCGATACGTTGGTGACTTTGGCGGCCCGGCTGGATCAGGATCCCGATCTTGTGGTCTTGCCGGAAAAACCGAAAAATGGTTCCTGGAGTGAAGATATAGCCGCTCTTGTCGCCGAGATTGAAAGGGCGGCCCCGCGTTTTAAAGATAACTGTAAAAGAGCACATGCTTATCTTGTCGGCGAGCGCAAAGAGTTTAAAGAGCTTCTTTTTGCCGGGTCTCCGTTAAAAAAGGGGGCTTGGCCGCCGGGGAAATTTGCTCAGTTTGTCGACCTTCTGGAAAGGACGCTGGCTAAAGCCGACTGGCCGACGGAAGATGAAATTAAAAATTTAACCAAGTTTTCGACCTCCGCGCTTAAAACTCAGACTAAACTTAAACAGATTACTCCGAGTCATCCTCTTTTTGATCTTTGTCAAGAACTGGTTGATGATGTTGCCCTTTATCAAGTCTCCGCTGCAGCTCTGGTTTGTGCGGTGAAGCGCGATTTTCTCGGTTTTGCCGCAGGACCGAGTGGGGTTGAGGCTTGTAAACTTAAAGACCGGCAGCAAGGTTACAGCGATTTTTTGACCGGCTTGCGGAAGGCTCTGGCCGGGGCCTCGGGGACGATTTTGCGGCGTTTGGTCGGCGAGCGTTTCAAGGTTGCCCTGGTTGATGAATTTCAGGATACCGACCCG
>JAUVDU010000108.1 GCA_030595135.1 Deltaproteobacteria bacterium
TGTTTTGGCCCTGGAAGGCCGGGTTTTTTAAGGTATCGATAATCTGTTTGCCATTTTGTTTCAATACGCGATAGAAAAACACGGCTGAAGCAAAAATAATCAGTAGCCCGCCAGCTAGAACATACTCAATATACTCTGACAAGGTCTGAATAAAAATCACAGCTGTCGCCAGGATAATAATGAGTAGTATGTGAGCCAGAATAACTAGGTAGCCCGCCATAATTCCGCTTAACAGCGGAATTTTTTTTTCTTCAGTCATTAGTTTTACTTAAGAGCATTTCTTTGCCTTGCCATTTGCGTTATGATGTCACCTTCTTTAAGGTTATCCATTTTTTTTAATTTTAGCAATAAAAATAATCAGCAAAAAAAAGGGGGCACGACAAAAATATGTCGTGCCCCCTTTTTCTGTTTATCCAGCCCGTTTTTCTATTTTATCAATATTTGTACGCTTTATCACTTAGCGTTTTAATAGTGCTGTGGCGCTGTAACTGTTTGCGGGCTTTTTCAGTTAAGGTTTTAACTTTTTCCGCTAGATCCTTGGCGAACTCAAGGTTGTGGATCGGGTTGCCCTTGAGAAGCTGTTTCAGGTTTTTATCGGCATTGTTGATCAAATCCTGGGTATCGTAAGTGTAGTCACCATTGCGGATCGCCAGAAGAACCGATTTCTGGACTTGGCTGAGCTGTTTTTTAAGGTCTTGGATGTTCAGTATTTCGACCTCTTGCCGCCAATCGTCAACCATTGTACCGTAGGCTGGGTCGTCATCGTGGCAGCTGATACAAGCCTGTTTAAGCGCATCATCAGTCATTGTTTCATCCTCTTCGACCTGGGTGTGACAATCTGTGCAACCAACATCTTCAGCCATTGAATTGGCAACTCCATGCACATCACAACTTACTTCATCACAGGCGTTCTGACCTTTATAAAGATTGAAGGTAGCAGTATGGCAGTCAGCGCACTCAACCGCTCCCATGCCGGATCCATGGTGGCAATCTTTACAATTTTTAAGAATTGTTCGCCCATGCTGTTCTCGGGGGCTGTGACACTCGAGACAGGCAAGGCCTTCGTCGGCGACGTGGACATCATGCGGAAACTGGACTTCGCCAAAGGGTACAACCTTGGTTTCGATACACTCAACGCAGCTGTGACAGAGTTCCGTGCAGCCAGACGGCGAGGTGATGGTTGCGGCCTGGTAGGCCGGGTCGACAATGGTTTTGGCTTTTTCGCAACGTTCCCGACAGTCAGCCAGGAGGCTTAAGGCGAAATCAATGTTATGGATTCCGTGACTATTTTTGACGAAAATGTAATTTTTCTGTGCGATCTCATAGAGTCGCATGCCGTCGGGTGATTTCCGGTCAGCCAGAAGCTGTCTGGTTTCACGTAAAGTCTTGTCGGTTTTGGCCAGTTCCTGGTCAAGCACTTCTTTCCAGTGTTTGGCCATATCGTCGTATCCGGGACCATGACATTCAGAACAGGATTTGATCATCTCGTCAAAGCCGTGGCGTTTGAGTTTGCGGGTTTCGCCATTGGCCTCGTACATACTTAAGTGACAGCCGGCGCAGTCAAGATGAGCCTGGTACATGGTACTCGGCATGACCTTATGTTCGATTCCGCCTTCACCGGCATACATCTGATGGATGATAGTGTGCTGATCGAAAGTATGGCACTTGGCGCAGTTGCTGTCGTAGTGGAGACCGCTGCTGATCGCTTTGGTTCTCAGTAAGGTCTGACGCTCTTGGTACTTATTGGATTTTTCCCGGGGAATATAGTGCTCAATACCGGAGTGACAGCGGAAACATTCTACCTTGTGCGCGGTGACATGGCTGAAATGCATTTTTTCACTGCTATAACTGCCTTCCAGGAGGTGGGGTTCAGAGTGACACTGTACACAGACGTTGTCCATGACATGGCCATCGCCATAGATAATGCCGAAATGACACTGCTTACAAGTTACGCCTCGGTCAAGGTAGTTTTTGTGGACGAAAGGCATGTCTTCATTTGCGTCAATAAAAATTTTGGCTTTGGAATCGGTGTGACAAGTCTGGCAATTGGCAATTTCCGGGTGATTCTTTCTGTCATAAAAATGGCAGTTGAAGCAGGTTGTTTCAGTAACCGTAAGGTGTTCACCCTGCACAATCTGAGAGTGGCAGCTAACGCATTTAAGGATCTTGCCCCGACGCAGCTCACCTAAATGGGTGTCATGGCTGAAGTCGACACCTTTAAATTTTATTGTGTTATTCTCTAATTC
The DNA here is from genome assembly GCA_030595135.1 of Deltaproteobacteria bacterium. Lineage (GTDB taxonomy): Bacteria > Desulfobacterota > Anaeroferrophillalia > Anaeroferrophillales > Tharpellaceae > Tharpella. The sequence goes on from JAUVDU010000108.1 coordinate 2,247, forward strand.
CGGTTTGGAGTGGCAGCCTTCCCGAAGGCAGCTGGAGTCACTGATAGCAGTGTGGGGGCGGGGTGGGGAGGTGCCGGTGATTTTCATGACCAAGTGAGTCTGGGCTTTCCATTTACCCTTTAACTCACCCCAGACGCCGGGTTCGAAATGGCAGGCCAGACAACTGACATCCTTGTGTGATGATTGTTTCCAGGATTGAATATAGGTGTCCATGTTATGACACATGGCGCAGAATTTATAACTGGCCGAGGCTTTAAGCAGTAAAACAATTAATAGGATAAAGATGCAAAAAGATACGCCTGCGAAAACCAGCAGCCCTTTCCAGTGCTCCCGGGTTCCGCGGGCCGCTTCATGGCCAAAATCTCGGATGAAGTCAATGAGCAAATTCCACATTCTTGAAAACATTAAAAAAACTCCTAAAAAAGTATTTGCGGGGTTGTATGCCCTTGAAGGGCATAAGTTTAAACCTACCTTAAAAATTATTAAATGGCAAATTATCAGCCAAAAACGTATAGAATAAAAATAAACGGTTTTATAAAACGAGTTTATTGTCTTTGGGTAAATAACCTAGCTTGATTGTCACCTACCATGGATAGTGTCTGGAAATCAAGGAAATATCTTATAATCTATATATTTATTAAGTATACAGAATGATGAATAATGTATACTTATTATTAAGTGTACAATGTACAAATATTTAAGTCTGCTGAGTTGTGATATTTGTACAAGGTGCCTGAACAAATTGATTGGAAGTTTCCGGATATTGACCGGGAAATGATAGAACAAGGTTTGTTGTCGTTCCGTGAGATTTAATACGATTAATTTTACCTGGTTTTAAAAGCTGAAAACTGCGAAATAACTGTCGATTGTATTTTTAAATCTCCCATTTTTCTCTTGACATTGGGTGCGGAGGGCCGCTATATAGGCCGCGCTAAATAAATGCTTCACATAATAATTATCCGGGGCTAATAAATTTATCCAGCTAGCTGATAGTTAATTTAAATTAGTTTCCGTGGACTCAGGAGTGAAGAGATTATGTTTCAAGATTATATGCCTGTACTGCTGATGATGATTGTCGGGGTTGGATTTGGCGTAGTTGCGGTTGTGGCTTCCGCTTTCCTGGGGCCGAATCGGAAATCTCGCGTTAAAAAAGAGACCTATGAGTGTGGTATGACCACGATTGGTGCAACTTACGTGCAGTCGCCAATCAAATATTATGTAGTGGCTCTGCTTTTTCTCGTCTTTGATCTCGAATGTGTGTTCCTCTACCCATGGGCGGTTCATTTTAAAAGCTTAGGGTTATTTGGTTTTGTTGAGATGGTCATTTTTATGGTGATCCTCTTTGTATGTTATGTATATGTCTGGAAGAAGGGAGCCTTGGAATGGGAATAGAGAGTGCATTAAAGGGCGACGGATTTCTGGTTACCAATCTTGAGAGTCTGGTTAACTGGGGACGTAAGAGCTCAATCTGGCCTTGTACCTTTGGTTTGGCCTGATGCGCCTTGGAGATGATGGCTACTAGTTTAAGTAGTTACGATATCGCCCGCTTCGGTTCCGAGGTTTTTCGGCCTTCGCCGCGTCAGTCCGATCTAATGATAGTCGCCGGTACCCTGACCAAGAAAATGTCGGTTATGGTTCAGCGCATTTATGAGCAGATGGCTGAACCTCGCTGGGTCATCGCGATGGGGGCCTGTTCCTCCTGCGGCGGCGTTTTTCAGAGTTATTCGGTTGTCCAGGGAGTCGATCAGATAATTCCCGTGGATGTCTATGTTCCGGGGTGTCCTCCGCGCCCGGAGGCCCTGCTTGCTGCAATCATGAAATTGCAGGATAAGATCATGCAGGACAAGTTTACGGATCGGCCGGACTATGTGGAGCCTTCAAGCAGCAAATCTGATATTGTAAGTTTGTGTTAGCAAACCGAGAAGAGTTTGGGTCATGACCATGGATAATGCTAAAGTGTTGGAGCAGTTGAAGGGTGAGTTTGCGGATGCGATCGTTGATGACGTTGATTTCAGGGGTGACCTGACCGTTGTCGTCAGCCTTGAAAAGTTGCATGACATCATGCTCTATCTGCACGATGATAAAGCCCTTCATTATGACCTTTTGTCAGATGTAGTGGGAATTGATAAAATGCCGCGAGAGCCTCGTTTTGAGGTCGCCTATGTGCTCCATTCAATGGATGACTTCCGTCGTCTGCTGGTTAAAGTAATGGTTCCAATAGATGTCGAAGTGCCGACCGTTACCGATATCTGGAATTCGGCGAACTGGTCTGAGCGAGAAGTATATGATCTGATGGGAATAACTTTCAGTGATCATCCCGATATGCGGCGCTTGTTGATGTGGGATGACTTTGATGGACATCCCTTGCGTAAGGATTTTCCCTTGAAGGGGAAAGATTTTGATAAGAAGTGGGATCCAAGTACGATTCAGGTACTTTAGTCTGCCACGGTGGTCTTTAGGATTACGGTTTTTCGATGTGCAAATTAGCAATAAATATTATTGAGGTTGGTAGCGATGGCTGAAGGTAAAATATTGACCATCAACATGGGTCCGCATCATCCGGCGACCCACGGGGTCTTACGACTGGTTCTGGAGCTTGATGGCGAAACGATCGTCAAGGTCACGCCCCATATCGGGCATCTGCACCGGGGAATCGAAAAGATCGCGGAAAACATGAACTACCAGCAGGTCATCCCCTTGACTGACCGTTTTGACTATACAGCGGCCACCCTTTGTAATGAGGGCTACTGTACGGCGGTTGAGAAACTTCTGGGAATCGAAGTTCCTAAACGGGCACAGTATATTCGCGTAATCATGGGTGAGTTGGCTCGGATTATGGGACATCACCTCTGGATCGGTAGTCATGCGCTTGATATTGGGGCGATGACGGTTGTCTTCTATACCTTTCGTGATCGGGAAATGATCATGAATATGACAGAAGAGGTCTCCGGTTACCGGTTAACCCCGTCCTATCTTCGTATCGGCGGTATTGCTCAAGATATCACGCCGCAGTTTATTAAAGATCTGCGCGCCTTTATCAAATGGTTTCCGACAGCATTGGAAGGCTATAATACCCTGTTGACCGATAATATTATCTGGCGCAAAAGAACCATGGGGATCGGTAAAATTTCCGCAAAAGATGCGATTAATTACGGTTTGACCGGCCCCTCACTCAGGGGATCCGGGGTCGCCTATGATATCCGCAAAACGATGCCTTACGGTTGTTACAAAGATTTCGATTTTAAGGTTCCCGTAGGCGATAATGGTGATGTCTATGACCGTTATCTGGTGCGTATGGAAGAGTTTACTCAATCGCTTAATATAATTGAACAAGCTCTTGAAAATCTGCCTGAAGGGCCGGTTAATGTTGATAATCCCCTGATTTCCAACCCCGATCTCGGAGCTGTGCAGGAAGATATCAGTGCCTTGATTCGGCGTTTCAAGATTCAGTGCCAGGGGCCGGAGGTTCCGAGTGGTGAAATCTACCACTCGGTCGAAGGGTCGAAGGGTGAACTTGGTTTTTACCTGGTTGGTGATGGTTCGGAGAATCCCTACCGCATGAAAGTACGCTCTCCTTGTTTTATTCTGGTTAGCGCCTTAGAGAAGATGATGTTAGGCCATATGCTTGCCGATGCCATCTCGGTTATCGGAAGTATTGATATTGTGTTGGGCGAGATTGACCGTTAGTTTTTAGTGCCTTACAGGCAACGCCTGCGTTAGTTTTAAGCGAATATATTGAAGTTACATTGAATGGGAGTCGGTTAATGGCTGAGATTTTATTTAGTTCCTGGGGCGGTGAAGTAGTTGACAACCGCAACAAAGAAGGCCAGGACTTAGAGCCGGTCAACACTGTTGAACTGCCGGAATATTTCAGACAGGACGAAGCGGTAAAAGCC
>JAUVDU010000024.1 GCA_030595135.1 Deltaproteobacteria bacterium
CGTCAAGGCTTCGTTAATAATGGATGAGTTGGCGGCAGGGCATGAGGTTGTGCTTAAAGGCGCGATTGATGATCTTGATCTGGTCGACACTTTACGCATTTTTGGTGTCGATTCAGTGGTTACCGGGAAACTTACGATAAACGTAGATCTCCATAGTCGAGGCCTTTCGCCCCATGAACTGGCGGCGAATCTTAGTGGTCATCTCGATATGGCTCTTGAAGACGGGCAGGTGCCCAGCCATACACTCAATCTGATTGCCACCGATATGCTGGGTTGGAGCTTTCGGCGAATGCTCATGAAAAAGAAATACGCTGATATCAACTGCGGTATTCTCAGCCTGATGGCGGAATCCGGGGTTCTTGGGTGCCGGGCTTTTATTCTGGAGTCGCCAAGTTTGCGGATTACCGGGGCCGGGAGTGTTGATCTGGTGGACGAAACCTGTGAGCTGGTCCTCTATCCGAAGAAAAAAAGAAAATTCCTGGCCGTTGTTACACCGGTGACCATTAAGGGCAATTTGCAGGATCCGACGGTTCGGGCGATCCCGGCAAAAAAAGCCGCGTCCCTCTATGGCGGCCTTGTCGTTGCGCCTCAATTCTTTCTTCCGGCCATCGGGGCGAACTATTTGTGGGAGATGGTTACCAAAGATAAGGGTGGCGTGCAAAGTCCATGTTTTGAATATTTACATCAGCCTCAACAGCAGCCGAAGACCCAACCGTCGCCGCAGCAATAAAAGAGGTTTGTGAACTGATTTATGACGCTATCTGAATACTCCACTGTCTTGCTATACAAGATTGATGTTGTATTAATATGTTTTTTGTGGTATTTCCGCAAAGGGCAGAAAAAATGGTAGACTGCTGTTTTGTGGTCATTTTAATGCTGCCTGAATACTAGTTAAGATAAGGATAACGAAAATGAAGTACAAATTATTGATTATTGGTATGATCGCTTTTATGATGAGTTTTTCTCCGCTTTACGCCTCGGAGCCGGATCCTGCTGCGAATGAAAAACCGAGTGTAGAGCAGAGCATGGTGACTACGCTCGAAGCCATTGTCGAGGCGGTTGATTATGAGAAAAGGATGGTAACGCTGAAAGGCCCGGATGGCACAAGCGTTACGGTTGAGGTTCAAGACTATGTTAAAAATTTCGCCCAGGTGGATGTGGGAGATCTGCTGAGTGTTGAGTATATTGAATCAATCAAGGTCGAGGTTTTTGTCCCCGGTAAGGTGAAGACTGCTGTGGAAGCAGTCATGATTGAAGGTAAAGCCAAGCCTGGTCAGAAACCGGCTAAGGTTGTCGTGAAGGAAGTTGCGGTGTTAACTACGATCGAAGCCATCGATAAAGAGAATCAGCAGGTGACTCTGAAAAACGCCCAGGGGCAGAGCAAGACGGTTCAAGTCCGTAATCCAGATAATTTGGACAAAGTGGACGTGGGCGATCAGGTGTTGATCACCTATACCGCAGCCCTCGGAATCAGTGTGACGGAAAAAGAAAAACCGGCGAAGAAGTAAGGCAAGATAAAAGGATGAAGGCGGAAGTATTCAGCTGCCACTTACTACAAACTGTCGGGATTGGGGTCATTGCTGGTATAAGGTGCGTCAGCACCCCAGCTTTGACCCCGTTTATGTGGGCGAAGCAAAGTTCAACACAGTTAAAGATAGTTTTATGGTGGGCGCCGAATAGTTACGGATGAAGGTGTCAGGCACTTTTTAAGGAAAATTATGAACCCGGAAGTAACAAAATTTATTTTTTACCACAGTTTAATAGTTTTAGGAGAGCTATTGATTGTCGTTGCCCTGGTTCATATGGTCTATAAAAGGCGCTCTCCTGCAAGTATGATAGCTTGGCTTTTGTCGATGATACTTGTTCCTTATGTCTCGGTTGTTTTGTATTTTGTTTTTGGAACCAGAAAACGTACTAACAGGTATCAAAAAGAGAGTATTGAACTAGTAGAATGCTCAAGCCAAAGCTACCATGAACAAAATTTGATAGATGGGGTTTTAAGAAGTTACGGCATTGATGGTGCGGAAGAAAATCAGCAATTCATACTCTACACTAATCCGGTTAAGGCTTATAATGAGTTTATGAGTTGTATTGAAGGTGCCTCTAAATCCATTTATATCAGCACCTATGTTTTTAAATATGATGAAACCACAAAGAGAATTCTAAAGGCTTTGATAAGAAAAGCTCAAGCGGGGGTTGAGGTTAAACTGCTAATCGACTCTTTGGGTTCCTGGGAGATTTATTTTTCTCAATATAGATTAAAAAAATTGCGCCAGGCCGGAGCCCGGGTCGAGTTTTTTATGCCGGTTTTACGGATGCCTTTTAGAAACTATATCAACCTTAGAAGTCATCGGAAAGTATATCTTTTTGATGATGAAAAAGTTCTAAGTGGAGGGATGAATTTAGCCGATGAATATTTAGGGGCTGAACCTAAAAAAGATAGATGGGAAGATATGCTTTTTTTAATCAAAGGAGCATCGGTAAAAAGCTTTTTTGAGATTTTTGCGTCGGGTTGGTATTACGCTTCAAATGAGAGACTCAATTTTGCACAGGGCCAAATTGAGTCTTACGGTGGTGACACCTGTGTGCAAATTGTGCCGTCAGGGCCTGATTTAAGCAAAGATGCACTTTATGAAGCCTTGCTTTGTGCAATTTACAGTGCGCAAAAACGGATATGGATTGTAACCCCGTATTTCATTCCGGATGAGTCTCTATCTCAAGCTTTGATTATCGCTAAACATAAAGGCCTTGATATAAAACTGATTACGCCCAGGGTTTCAAACCATTTAATTGCTGATATAACCAGAAGCTCTTTTATGAGAGAGCTGGAAGATGCCGGCGTTGATGTTGAATTATATGACGGTGCCATGCTTCATGCCAAGGCGATACTCTTTGATGATCTGGGGGCCATGTTGGGCAGTGTAAATTTAGACTATAGAAGTCTGTTCTTGAACTATGAAATTGCGACTTTTGTCTATTCGCAAAGAGTTGTTAAAGAGGTTGAAAGTTGGATGACAACGTTGCTCGAAAATTCATCAACCGGAACTAAAACGGTCACCCCTGTAAGGCGTATCATGGAAAATTTGATGCGCACCATTGCCCCGCAAATGTAAGAAAAACTGTAACTATTCAGCCAACCCGCGAAATCTGGGGACACAATTCCGATTTCCTACGGAGAATCAGGTTATGTCCCCAGATTTCGCTAAAATTTACCAAATTTACAACAATAACACCACACTGAATAGTTACAAAAAATTATGTTGAAACCGCCTGCAAGTATTGAGTCGCTAAAGCACCAAAGCTCTACCTGTAAAGAGCGTTTTAAGGTTTTGTGCTGGAATGTGGCAAAACTGTCACAGCGAAAAGATTTTAAAGCGTATCTGCACTCAATTGTAGAGGATGAAGAGATAGATTTTTTACTTTTGCAAGAGGTCAAAGAGGGCTTGCAAAAGGAGATGAGCTTAAATTGTTACTCCTATGTCTTATCGCCGAACATAGTCACTAAAAATCATCTCTTTGGTGTTCTGAACGCCTTTAAAATCTCTTGTGAAAGCGCTAAATCACTCCTGAGCGCCGCCCAGGAATTAAAGTATACGACCCATAAAAGCTCACTCATAACCCGGCATGGAATGGCAGGTAAACAAAAATTACTGGTGGTTAATTTACACGCCGTAAATTTCGTTACTTCCAGAGATTTTAAAGCTGAGCTGAACTACATAAAATCGCAAATATCATCACACGAGGGCTCACTGATTGTGGCTGGTGATTTTAACACCTGGAACTTCAGGAGAGTTGCCCTGCTTAGAGATTTTGCCCAGAAACTCTCTTTAACCGAGGTTACCTTCGCCTGTGATAAGCATATAAAAAAGGTGTTTAAAAAAAGATTAGATTATGTGTTTTATCGAGCCCTGCACGTAGAGCATTCTAAAGTCATAAAAAGTGACGATTTTTCAGACCACAACCCCATAGTCGTCAGTTTTAGCAGCTGAAAATAGTACTGCACAAGCTCATCCCCACGTCAGGGACGATCAATACAGCCATTAAGTGGGATCCCGTTTATGACAAGGGCGCAACGCTCAACGTCAGATTTGAAGGGACGATACATCATTCAAACCAAGACCCGGGATGATGGGTTGTCTTGGGAAATGCCGTGGCAGATGTGGATTAGAGATGCCTTGATTTTGCTCTCCCTGAGGCTTCGTTTACCTCAGGTGTGATGTTATATAGGCCCTTCTTTAAGGCACCTGGAACCACAAACCGCACTTCCTGGTAGCTACACCACTTTTACCCCCAAAAAAATATACGGAGGATAGAATGGATCACTTAAGCATTATTACCAAAAGAACTTCAGGGTTTAGTATGGGAAATGAGAAAGGTAAAATTGTTACAGCAAAAGAAGCTGCAGAGATAATAAAAGACGGTGATGTAGTTGGATGGGACGGCATTGGGGGAATCGGTTTTGCAGAAGAGATTGCGGCAGGTATTGAGAAGAGATTCATTGAAACAGGTCATCCCAAAAATCTGACCCTCTATTCTCCTTCTGGTCTTGGAGACGGAAAAAGCCGGGGTTTGAATCGCCTTGCCCACGAAGGTCTTATAAAGAGAGTTATTGCGGGCCATTATGGATTTACCCCCAAGCTGGCCCGACTTGCGTTGGATAATAAGATCGAGGCATATAACCTACCCCAGGGTTGCCTGGCCCAAATGCTCAGGGATGCTGGTGCCCACAAACCCAGGACCATAACATCAGTGGGAGTTGGGACATTTGTCGACCCTCGCCTGGAAGGCGGAAAAGTCAATTCAATTACAAAAGAAGATATTGTGGAACTTATGGAGTTGGATGGCAAGGAATATTTAGCCTACAAACCCCAGTTCATCGATGTCGCAGTCATAAGGGGAACAACTGCGGATGCCAACGGCAACATCACCATGGAAAAAGAGGCGCTGACCCTGGAAGTTCTATCCATGGCAATTGCCGCAAAAAACAACGGCGGGTTTGTGATTGCCCAGGTAGAAAGGATTGCCGAAACCGGGAGCCTAAGGCCGCGTGAAGTCAAGATTCCTGGAATCATGGCGGATTGTATTGTCGTTGCATCTGATCCCCTTAACCACATGCAGACCTATGGCACCCTTTATGACCCTTCATTTGCAGGGGAGTTCCCGGTACCTGTTTCAAAGCTGGAACCCCTTACACTTGATGCCAGAAAAGTGATTGCCAGGAGGGCTGCCTTTGAATTGGTCCCAAACTGCGTGGTCAACCTGGGGGTGGGAATGGCAGAAGGGGTTGCAACAGTTGCTGCAGAAGAGGGCATCCTTGACCTTATCACACTTACGGCAGAACCCGGAGTAATCGGCGGCATTCCCGCAGGGGGCTCGGACTTTGGCGCTGCCAGGAATGCTGATTCCATAATTGACCAGCCCTATCAGTTTGATTTTTACGATGGTGGCGGAATGGACATCGCCTTTCTCGGCCTTGCCCAGGCAGACCAACATGGTAATCTCAATGTCAGTAAATTCGGACCAAAGCTTGCGGGATGCGGTGGGTTTATCAACATCAGCCAGAACTCTAAAAAAGTGGTGTTTGTTGGAACCTTTACTGCAGCCGGACTCGAAGTACTGGTGGGTGATGGAAAAGTCAACATTGAAAATGAAGGTAAGTTAAAAAAGTTTATTGATCAGGTGGAACAGATCACATTTTCAGGAAAGGTTGCCGCAGACAATAACCAGCCTGTCCTGTTTATTACGGAACGCTGTGTTTTAGAACTGACCAAAAAAGGGCTTGTACTGAAAGAGGTTGCCCCGGGCGTCGATATTGAAAAAGATATTGTATCACAAATGGAGTTCAAGCCCATTATTGACGAAACCCCAATCCCCATGGATGATAGAATCTTTTCAGACAGCCCCATGGGTCTGAGAAGGGAAATGCTCAATGTACCCATTGAAAACCGTATCACCTATGATGAGGAACAGGACATATTTTTTGCTAATTTTGAATACTTTACCATCCGTAAGCCAGAAGATATCTCAGCTATAGAGGCATATGCCCATAAGATTCTAGAGCCTTTGAACAAGCGTGTAAAAACCATTATCAACTACGACAATTTTGATATTCTTCCTGAGCTGATCGATGAATACATGGATATGGTTAAACAGTTAGGGGACCGTTACTACGACTCCGTTACCCGCTATACTACCAGCACCTTTATGCGTATGAAGCTTGGCGATTCCCTCAAGGAGAGGGGCATGCCCCCCCACATTTATGATTGCATGGTAAAAGCCGGAGCTGCTTTAAAAAGAGGCTAACTGTTGATTTTCAGAGTGAGCAAAATTGCGACCACCATCTTTAATGACTTTCAGCAGATGCCAGTCGCGTTGCACGACGTGAAGATCTCCCGTTGATCAGTCGGGTTCCCGGCTCGGCAAGTGATGCTAGACTTTAACAAGTGACGGTCAACGGACTGAGGTGAAAAACGGTTCTCTCAATCAATAAGAAGGTAAGCGTCAAGCGAAGTACACCTGATTTTCGATAAATCAAGTTGTGTTAAGAAGTCATCAATCTGTTCGGCGGTTACTCTCGTTGGCAGTAGCTCTTTGAGTATGACTTTGTTCGCAAACTCTATCTTGAAAAAAACTCGAAATTGCCAAGTAAGTCACAAAAAATAAGGATATAAAAATTTATTGACATGTACCGTAAACAAAGCCACTATCAATTAACACCCTTAAAGGAGATTTATGATGCGTCAAAGAGATGGATTATCCAGGTTGTACAGAGTTATTTTTTTTAGTGTAATTTTAAGCTGGTGCGGAACCTGCTTTGCGGCAACCACGTTTCGACAAACTCCGATAAACCTCAATACAGCAGATCTTTTACCGGCAAACCTGATCAAAGGTGATAATTATCAAATTGACAGAGCTGTCCAGAACGATGGTGCTATCAACACCTACCGAATCGATACTGGTGATGGTTTTTTCCTGGTTGAGAGTACGGCCGAACTTATAACCCGTATCAACGAGCTCAACGCTTTAGCTAAAATGAATAAGATGGAGAGTACAGGAGTTTTTCAAGATTCTTTAGTGGAAGGAGTCAAAGCTCCGGTTAAACTGGTTGGTGACCTTGCCACATCGCCTATCGAAAGTAGCAAAGATATCGCTAAAGGCACCGGCAGTTTTATCAGCAATGTCGGGCGCTCAATCTTCAGCCTTGACCCTCATCAGGACAATGCTTTAGAGGTAGCTCTGGGCTACGACGCCACCAAACGCAAATTTGCCTATGATTTTCAAATCAACCCCTATTCAAGTTATAAACCGGTCGTGCTCCGCTTGGGAACCATTTCAAAGCGGCCGTGACCGGTGGGATCCTACCTAGAACTGCAATGGCTGCGGTTGGCGGCACCGTCAGCACCGCTCTGGGACTTACATCTACTGCGAACAGTATGAAAGCCTTGGTTCGAGATAACCCTCCGGTTGCTTTGCGCAAGATCAACAAGAATAAACTGATCGAAATGCAGGTAGCACCGGAACTGATTGAGACCTTTCTCGATAACTACAACTATGATCCTGAGACTAAAACTATCCTGGTTGGTGAACTGGAGAGTATGAAAGGGGTTAAGGGACGCAACTTCTTTATCATCGCAGCAACCCTGGCCAACGACGATACCAGCGCCCTGCTCTATCGAATAACCGCCCAGATGATGGCTGGATATCACCGCCTGGTCGCGCCGGCAACCCATATCGGCACAATCAGCGGCCGCCCCTTCCTGAAAAACCGGAATAATATGATTGTTTTACCTCTGCCGGTCGATTATATCTTCTGGACTGAGCGCGTCGCCTCAAAATTACAGGCTTTTGAGAATGACCTCTCCCGTCTCGAGAATGTTAAAGGTAAAGAGTTGTGGATCAGTGGTAAAGTTGAACAACATGCCAAAGATATGATTGCAGCTCAAGGCTGGGAGATAGTCCAGGGCGCAGGGATTAAACTCATTAAATAGTGCCCGACCGAAAACCGCCAGTAATGGCTATGGCCTTGATAAAGGCTGGTAGAAAGTATGCGATAAAGACCTGGAATGTAAGTGAATAACTCAATAAAAAGGCTGGCCGAACTTTACTAAAATCGGAGAGGTTTCTATGAAAAAGACAAATTTTATATTAATCATGCTGATGTTTCTGGTACTTACCGGATGCTCAAAGCTTAATTTGACACCGGTCACATCACCACCCACAGGGGTACGTCACCAGGGGAAATTTGTCTGGCACGACCTGCTTACTTGCGATGTGGCCGCCGCCAAAAAATTCTATGGAGATCTCTTTGGCTGGTCCTTTAGAGATCAAGGCAACTATACGGTGGTTTTGAATAATGATCAGGCCATAGGTGGTATTGTTAATGTTAAACCGAAAGATGATGAAGAACATGCAGCCCGCTGGCTGGCGTCACTTTCAGTACCTGATGTGGATCAAGCGGCAGCCTTCGTAAAAAAATCCGGGGGCATTATTCATGAAGGGCCGGTTGCCATGAAAAACCGCGGCCGGGGTCTGTTGATCAGTGACCCTCAGGGGGCGCAAGTGATACTGCTGCACTCATTAAGCGGTGATCCGGCCGATACGGAAACGGCCATAGGGTCGTGGCTCTGGATTGAGCTCTGGAGCAAAACGCCCGAGGCCTCAGTGGCTTTTTATGAAGAGATCGGAGACTACGATGCGGTGAAGGGAGATGATGGTTACTGGTTTTTATGGCATGATGAGTGGCGAGCCGGAGTTCGCCAGCTTCCCTTTGACGATATGGAGGTTCGCTGGACTCCGACGATCCGGGTTGCCGACACAAGATTAATTGCAGACCGGGCAAAAGAGTTGGGGGGACGCGTGCTGGTTCAACCCAAAAAAGTCTCCATTGGGGGCAGTGTGACGCTGATTGAGGATCCGAATGGCGGCCTTTTAATCGCACAGCACTGGCCCAAACAGAATTCTGTGGCGGGAGAAAAGAAATGAAAATATCATTAAAATTATTTCTCTGCGGAATATTTACGACCCTGATCTTTCTTCTGTCTGGGTGTACAACTACCGGCTATTACGGTGGCTATTATGACCCCTATCCACATTGGGGTTATCGGGGCCGGACTTACATCAATATCAATCGACCTAATCGACCGAATAGACCAAATCGACCGAATAGACCGGGCCACGGCGGACCAGGCATTGGTCGCCCGGAAAGACCACCCAACCGACCAATGCCAAGACCAACAACAAGGCCAAGTCCAAGAGCCAGACCAAGGCCATCTCCAAGACGTTGATGATCATTATAAACAAGTATCAAAATATCGTGTCGGGAAAGGTATCGGTTATGTTGACCTACCGCAACGCAAACCGCGCCCTTGTAGAAGATGGTGTGGCCTGGCTAAAAGATATGGCTAAAAGATATGGCTGGATGATCGGTGAGAAGGACGATTCCGGGCACTGCGTTGATACTGATTTGTGGCAAGCAAGGTTCTATTGTTAACTTTCGTAATGGTTTAAAAAATGTCCTTCATCCAGCGTCTCGTTGCTTCTTTTTCCTCTGTTGGACTGATCTTCGGCCTGGCGCTTTTCTGCGCCTCCCTGACACCTTCGCTGTTACCGCGTGAGTTTGTCATCCAAGGCGTACTCTCAGGCGTTGTCTTCGCCGTAGGTTACGGTATTGGCAAGATCGGGCATTGGGTCTGGAAGTTCATGGGGCTGAGGGACGTGACTGGGCGCTTCGCTCGAATCCTGACGTGGGTACTGGTGGTCGTCCTGACCATGACTGCCATCTACACGCTGAATCAGATGTCAACTTGGCAGAATTCCATTCGCCTGCTGATGGAGATGGATCCGATTGACAGTGCCTACCCGGTGACCGTGTTTTGGGTCAGCATTGTCACAGCGTTGGTGGTTATCCTGCTGGTACGTCTTGTCCTGTTTGCCGCATCCAGATTGGTGGACGTTGTTAACCGCTATCTACCGCGCCGTATCGCGATTGTTCTGGGCGGCATGGCCTTTGCTCTGTTACTCATCTCCTTTGTTGACGGGGTCATCCTTAAAGCCTCATTGCATGTAACGGATAAATCTTTTGCCGCAATGAATCGGCTACTGGACGATGAGTATGATCCGCCGCAAAACGACAAGGCGTCCGGCAGTGTGCAATCTCTTATTTCCTGGAACGATATTGGCCGAAACGGTAAACGATTTGTCGTCGTCAGGCCGACGCAGGAAGAAATATCAGCCGTTCTTGGGAGTGAGGCGATGCAGCCCATCCGGGTCTATGCCGGGTTCGACACAGGGGACACTTTGAAGGAGCGTGCGCAGATCGCACTGGCCGAATTGAAGCGTGTCGGAGGGTTCGAGCGTTCGACATTGATCATCGCGACCGCGACCGGTACCGGCTGGCTCGACCCTTCGGCGGTCAATTCCGTTGAATTCATTCATGCGGGCGACATCGCCACCGTGACGCTACAGTACTCCTACCTTCCCAGCTGGCTCACAATGATGGTTGAGCCCGAGCTGTCGCGACGGGCAGCAAATGTGCTGTTCAATGCGATTTACGGATATTGGACCACTTTGTCACATGATACGCGTCCCAAGCTTTATTTACATGGCCTCAGTCTAGGTGCGCTTGGATCCGAAGATTCGGCTGACCTCGTCACCATGATAGCGGATCCCATTAATGGCGCGTTATGGAGCGGTCCGCCCTTTCCGAGTACGATCTGGAGTAAGGTGACTCGGGG
>JAUVDU010000263.1 GCA_030595135.1 Deltaproteobacteria bacterium
AAGCTACGACTATCAGGATCCAAAATATGCCGACGGCGGCAAGGTTCGCTCCAGCAATGATAGTTTTAATCCCCAAATTGGTCTGCGTTGGGTTCTGAATGACCGGACTATTACGCACGCCTCGGTCGGCCGCAAAAGCCGTTTTCCTACCCTTCTCGACCTCTACGCCAGCTATCTTGGCAGCACTATTCCAAACTCCAGTCTCAAAAAAGAGACCACTATCAATTACGAGGTTGGCATTGAATTCGAGCTGGCCGATCACACGGATTTTTCCCTGGCACTATTCTATTCCGAGGTCAAAGATCTGATTGTTCGGCGCTCACTGCCGGAGGGTAATATGTATGACAATATCGGTAAAGCCCGCTTTCAGGGTTTTGAGGCGGAAATCAGCACCAACTTTTTGCCCCGCCAGGAGATTACGGCTCACTATACCTATCTCGATGCTGAAAATCGTTCCGCCGACCGGGTCAACGATCATATCGAAGAGCTCGCCAAACACAAATTTTATTTCAGTGACTTGGTTAAAATCACGGAAAGGATATCTCTTTATGCCAAGTGTGAATGGTATGATAAACGCTGGGAAGAGAATGTTGCTGATGAGTGGTATGAAATCGACGGTTATTTTCTGGTTGATGCTAAAGTTATGATCAAACTGCCTCGTGAGGTCGATGTCGAGGTCGGATTTCGTAACCTTTTTGATGAAGAGTATGAGGAGAGTGCCGGTTTCCCGCGGCCCGGCCGCACGGCCTTTGCTCAAGTCAGATACACTTTTTAAAGGAGGCAAAATGATGAGTATAACAGAAATATTGGGGAAGAGAGCTTTTTCAGCCATTCTCATGATCGTGGTTTTTTTTGTTTTGCCTTCGCCGGGTTTTTGCGAAACTCGCACCATCAAAGATATGGCGGGGCGCAGTGTGACTCTTACTGGCGTTGTAGAGAGAATTGTCACCACATTTAAACCGGCGACTCTATCGGTTTTCGCTTTGGGATTACAAGGGAAAATTGTCGGCATCGATAGTAGTGCCCAGCATGATCGCTTGTTTAAGGCGATGTTGCCGACAGTTTCCGATCTGCCCGGGGTCGGAACAAAATCAAGAGGCATCAATTTTGAGACTGTGGTCTCGCTCTCACCCGATCTCGTAATCCTCTATGCGCAAAAAGACGGAATCGAGTTGGCAAAGCGGCTGGCTGTAATGAAAATTCCGAGCATCATAATTCTTCCCGAAAGCTTTGTCAGTGTGAAAACCTCCCTGCAAATTATTGCCCAGGCTACCGGTGCAACTGAACGGGCCGCCGAGATTAACAGGGTTATGGATGATACGTTGAAACTGGTTGAGAAAAGGATTAATCAGCTCTCTCCTGATGATCGTAAAACCGGTTATTTTGTCAGTCCCCGGGGATTGTTCAGTACTGCGACCGGCAACATGCTCCAGGATGATATCTTCAGCCGTGCCGGGGTGGTTAATGTAGCTCACGATCTTCAAGGTTATTTTCAGGATGTCTCGCCGGAACAATTTGTCGCCTGGAATCCCGATCTGCTTATCTTATCTCAACACCTGCACCAACAGGTTGTGAAACGACTCAATAATCCGGCTCTCAAACAGGTAACCGCCGTGGCCAAAAAAAACGTTTATCGTTTTCCTTGTGACCTGGCTCCCTGGGATTTTCCTTCACCGCTTGCGGTTCTTGGCACCCTCTGGCTCGCCCACAAGAGCTACCCGGAACTTTTTCAAGATGTTGATGTTAACCGGGAAATCGATAATTTTCATCGTCATCTGTTCGCTAAAACGCTAAGTGAAATGCACGGCAATCTTAACGACCAGGTTTATTAAAGGAGTGAAAAAGACTAAACCTCTTATTATCTTCCTTGTCGCAGTTCTCGTATTCCTGTTTTTGATACTTCTGGTGGTTGGCAGGTTTGAAATTGGGGCTGCAGACATTGGTTCTATGATCAATGCCCTTTTTTCCGGAAAGGCTGTCGCCGGGGAACTGGTGGCAAAACAGCTGGTTTTTTGCTGGATAAGGTTGCCGCGATGTATTATGGCAATATTGGTCGGCATGGGACTTTCGGTCTCCGGGGCCGTCTATCAGGCCCTCTTTAGGAATCCTCTGGTCTCTCCCGATATCCTGGGTGTTGCCGCCGGCTGCACGTTCGGCGCGGCCTTAGGACTCATTCTTCCCGGCAACAATTTTTCCCTGATTCATATCCTCTCTTTTAGTTTCGGTCTCCTGGCGGTGACCATGACCGTCGCTATCGCCCGACTCATTTCGGTCAAACCGGTGATTGTCCTGGTGCTGGCCGGCATGGTGATTTTGTCGTTTTTTAATGCCCTGCTGATGGTGCTCAAATACTTTTCCGATCCCTATGATGAACTTCCGAGTATCGTTTTCTGGATCATGGGCAGCCTCTCCCGGGTAACCTGGAACGACATTTTGATTATCGCCCCGGTTGTCGGTGTGGGGCTTATTTTCTTTATATTGATGCGCTTTCGCCTTAATATTCTCTCGTTGGGCGATGTTCAGTCAAAATCCTTGGGCGTAAACCCTTCTCTGTTTCGGCTTGTTCTTATCGTTGCCAGCTCATTTATTGTGGCCTTGACGGTCGCTGCCTGTGGTCAGATCTGCTGGATCGGCTTGATCATTCCGCATATGGCCAGAACCCTTGTCGGGCCGGATCACAAACGCATGCTTCCGGTAACCGCCCTGTTGGGAGCAATATTCCTGCTTGCCGCCGACGGCGTGGCCCGATCAGTATCTTCGGCTGAAATCCCTGTGGGGATCGTTACCGCCCTCACCGGAGCTCCGATTTTTGCTTTTCTGCTCTACAAAAATCGGGGGAGTGGATGGGTGTAATTCTGAAATGTCGGGCTCTCGGATTTAAATACGGGAAAACCGTAATCCTTGACGATATCAACTTTGAGGTTGAATCCGGTCTTTTTTACGCCATTTTGGGAAAGAATGGTTCAGGCAAGACGACTCTACTTCATTGTCTCAATGGAATTTTGTCACCCGATTGCGGAAGCGTCGAGATCGAAGAGCAAAATATCGCCACCATGTCCCGAAGAGAGGTGGCCCGGCAAGTCAGTCTCGTGCCGCAGGAACACTTGGATGTTTTTCCTTTTACGGTGTTGGATGTGGTGGTCATGGGCCGGGCTCCTTTTCTCAAAATGACCCAGACCCCGAGTGATAACGACTATCGACTTGCCATAGAAGCCTTGAAAATGTTAGCTTCTGAAAATCTCGCTGACGCCAATTTCAATCGAATCTCCGGCGGGGAGCGCCAGATCGCACTTCTGGCCTCGGCCCTGGTTCAAACCAGCAAGATCATGCTTTTAGATGAGCCCACTAACCACCTTGATTTTAACAACCAGTACCGGCTGCTTTCCAAGATCAAAGAGTTGTGTCGAACCCGAAAAACCAGCGTCGTTGCCACGATGCATGACCCCAACATGGCCATGCTTTATGCCAATCGCGTGATTATGATAAAGAATGGCCGTATCGTGATCGAGGGCCGCACCGAAGAGGTTATGACGACAGCCAACATCAATACACTCTATGAAACTCGGACGGTCGAGATCAGCACTCTCGGTAAGAAAAATTTTTTCCTGCCTGAGTCGGCGGTAGCCGGTTTCGACAGAATGGGATAATATGCAAATAATTATCACCGGCGGGGTTCAATC
>JAUVDU010000312.1 GCA_030595135.1 Deltaproteobacteria bacterium
CATCGGCACGGACAACCAAATCTTCGTCGCAGACCCCCCAGATGCCGTGGTAGACCGGGTTGACGAACTCCGGCTCATCAATAATGCGCTGAAAACCATTGCCGTAATACCAACTTCCCATATTGTCAAAGCGTTTCTCGCCGCCGTAGATGAAACTGCTGTCGTAACCTCTCGGCCGCAGAAGTTGGGCGAGAGAGAAAAAATCTTTTTGCGACAGGTTACGTTTCAGGACACTGGTTCCCGGAATCGGCAGAAAACCGCCGACGATCGCTTCCATGCCTCGCACACTGCGGGTGCCGCTGGCGTAAAGCTGATTAAAAAGAATTCCCTCTTGCGCCAGGCGATTGAGATTTGGGGTGATGTCGGGGCGGCCTCCGGCGGCTTCGACAAATTGAGCCCCGAGACTCTCCTCAATGATAACCACCAGATTTTTGGCTTGGCCGCTGCCGGGGAAATGGGTTTTCTCCCGCCGCAGAAGAGGGTAGTCGGGGTCGACGAGATTTTCTTCTCTCAGGTTGAGTATTTTTTTGGTTCGGGCGAGCGCTTCAGCTTCGTCCATGCGGCCGTAGAGTTTAACGTTGACATCAAATTTTCTCTTCGCATAGATCGAATAGCCGACTGAATGCAGCGTGTTTTTTGCCAGTTCATTGGCGATGTGGGAGTTGCTGTAGGTGGCATCTGAAAGATTAGCCGGGCGATGGCCGAAAGAGGAACGGATACCCATGAAAACAATCAGTGCCGTAGGCAGCAGGAATAGCAGGCGGACGCCGTAGGGAGCCGACAAAGATCGGGTGAAAAGTGCACTTTTTCGACACCAGCGCAGGTAGCCCCAGGCAATTAGCGAGAGAGTGATAAGGGCGAAGATTAGGGAGAAAAGTTGGGTCGAGAGAATCGTGCTGAGAACTTCCCGCGGATATTGCAGATAGTTGACAAAAAGCTCATTCGGTCGGGCGTCGAATTCGTGGACAAACGGCGGCGTCGCAATCTCCATATAGACGGCCAGGAGCAAGGTCAGGAGAAGATAGCCACCGACCAACTTCTCGCCGGTTTTTCGCAGAAACGGCGGGGTTAGAAAGATGAGCAGGGTCGGCAGGGCCAGGATGACGCAGACAGCGATCGTATCCATCCGCAAACCGACGAGAAAAGCGATCCCGTAATTGACACCGCTAGCTTTTAAAGGCTCATAGTGCAGGCCTAATAAAACGAGCCGCCCGACGAAAGAGACAAGCAGAAAGATAAGGTAAAAAAGAAGCAGCGGTTTAGCTGCCTGGAACCATTGTTTAAAAATTTTTTTCAGCATTTAATACTATTTCCAGCAGTGTCAGGTTTGCTAATTGTAACCCGGGATATCGGGTCATTTTCTTCCACTTCTTACGCAAAATTTTTATTTTTCCAGCGCTCATTACGCCAAAATTGCGAAACTCGTTCGTACCTCACTCAAACAGTCACAATTTTTTGGCTGCATTCGCTGGGAAAAACAACAAAATTTTGCGAGACGCTCCAGAAAACAACCCGATATCCCTAGATTTTTTGCATAACGAGTTGTTAACCGGACAGCACTGACTATTTCACATTATTGGTAGCTTTTTTTGATGTAGTTCTGGAAAGGTAAAAAAAAATGTGTTACTCATTGCCGGTAGACTCTATATAGTTTTTTTTGAAAATTTCTTCCACAACTATTTTTCGTCGATTAACACGGTTAACCATTTATAAATAAAGAGATAATGTCGCGATGATTCCTTGGAAAACAGTTGATACGGCACCGATACCGGGTAACGGTGGTGAACTTCAGCTCTCCCAACGCGGTGCTGAATTTTCGATCAGCATCGTCGGTGCAGGTATTTTGATGGGTTCGCGGGCGCATGGCTCCGAGGATGCGTTGGCTCAACTTACGTGCAGTAAAATTGCCGGTCGATCTCGGTCTCGGGTGTTGATTGGTGGTTTGGGTATGGGTTTTACGCTGGCGGCGGCTCTGCATCACCTTGGTGCCGATGCCGAGGTGGTGGTGGCCGAATTGATTCCGGCCGTGGTCGCCTGGAACCGCGGCCCTCTGGGGTCGGCTGCCGGAAATCCTCTGCAGGATGAACGAACCACGGTTCGAGAGGGTGATGTTGCTAAGATCTTGAAGGCGGAACGGCAGGCCTATGATGCAATTTTGCTCGATGTTGATAATGGTCCTGTCGGAATGACCCGCAAAAAAAACAGTTGGCTCTATACGTTGGACGGGTTGACGGCCTCCTATGCTGCTTTACGGCCCAAGGGTCTGCTGGCGATCTGGTCGGCCGGCCCGGATCGCAATTTCACCCAACGTTTGCGCAAGGCCGGTTTCAAGGTCAATCAGGCCCGGGTGCGGGAGCAGGACAATAAAGGAGAACTGCACACGATCTGGCTGGCTGAAAGCGGACCTTGATAAATTTCTGAGGGTAGTTGTGAATTTTGCTTCGCCCTCATAAATGGGGTCAAAGCTGGGGTGCTGGCGCACCTTTTACCAGCAATGACCCCAATCCCGGCAGGTCGAAGCGTTCCAAAGCCGCATATTTGCTGTTGATTTAATGTAACTATTCAGAACCTAAATTATATAGATGGATGGAATTATGAAGAGGCTTACTGAGTTAAATGCCCTCATGGTTATCTTTATGTTAACGGCCTTATGACGGCAAACGTTGCATTCGCGACTGAGTCAACCGTAAAAATCGGCGTGTTGGCAAAAAGAGGGGTTGAATAGTGCCTTGACCAGTGGTTACCCACCGCCGATTATCTGACCAAAGTTCTGCCCGATAAAAAATTCGAAATTATTCCCATCGATTTCGATGATATTACATCATTTTCATGATAATGTTCATCAAGAGTTGGGAGCCCGGCTGGCGGAACAGGCGGCGGATCTGGATTTCGAAGAAGCGCTGAAAACCCTGACCGAACTGCGAGAGGTACTTGACAAAACCGATCCATAGTTCTATGGTTGATATTACCAGTATGCATAGAAGAATGGGTAACAACTCATGGATAAAACCCATAGCATTTTAATCGTCGATGATGAACGTTACAACTAGCTCAGTTGCGCTTTGCGCGACCTCAAAGAGGCCCTGGATAAGGTGGAAACTTTAAGCGGCTTCTTGCCCATCTGTTGCCATTGTAAAAAAAATACGAGATGACAAAGGTTATTGGAAGCAGGTAGAAGCTTATATTCATGAGCATGCAGGTACTGAATTCAGCCACGGGATTTGCCCCGAGTGTGCGAAAAAGTATTATTCAGATTTTGATCTGTAAATATGTAGAAAAATGAGGGAGGCAGATCATGAACCGAATGCAG
>JAUVDU010000193.1 GCA_030595135.1 Deltaproteobacteria bacterium
TTTTAAAGGATCTCCCATCTCGTTGTATTTCCCATAATTGGTCGGACAAGGACTAAACACCTCAACCAGAGAAAACCCTTTTTTGCATAACGCTTCTTTAATATGCTGCTTTAAAGCCCAGCCATGATAGGGCGTACTTCGAGCCACATAGTTGGCCCCGGCGACACATGCTAAAGCCGAAACATCAAAATCACGCTCGGGATTTCCGTATAAAGTGGTACTGCTGAATTTTCCCCCGGGAGTCGTACCCGAAGCTTGCCCTCCGGTCATGCCGAAATTGAAATTATTGATGATAATCGCCGTCAAATCAATGTTCCGCCGGGCGGCATGGATAAAATGGTTGCCCCCAATCGTCACACTATCGCCGTCGCCCATTAAAACTACCACTTTCAGATCAGGTTTAAAAGCTTTAACCCCGGTGGCAAAGGCTAAGGCGCGGCCATGCGTTACATGCAGCGCATTGGTGCTCAAGTAGTCATCGGCTTTTCCAGTACAACCAATTCCGGTAACCACGACTATCTCATTTTTTGTATATTCCAACTCGGCAAAAGATCTCAGCAAGGCTCCCAATACAATCCCGATACCACACCCCGGACACCACATATGGGGCAACGCCCCAGCCCGCAAATATTTTTCTCCACCAGCCTCTAACACGACAATCTCCTAATATTTACTTTAACGCCTCAGAAATATCTTGTGGGGTTATAACTTGTCCATTGTATTTATTAACCTTCTTCAGTTCAACCTCGGAACCGATCACTTTCCGCACCTCTCCGGCCACCTGACCCGCATAATTCATCTCGACAACGACAATCGTTTTGACCAGTTTTGCCAAATTTTCGATTTCTTTGTCGGGAAAAGGCCAGATCGTAATCAATTGTAAAACGCCCGCTTTAAGTCCCCGCGTACGAGCCTCCTTAACCGCAGCCCGACAAGCCCCGGTAGTCGCTCCATAACCAATTACGAGAATATCCATATCATCGATATCAAAACTTTTGGTCAGCACAATTTCATCTCGATGCATCTCAATTTTACGATGCAATTGATTAATTCGCCAAATAGCATTTTCCGCATCATTATTGCTGTATCCATCCGGCCCATGCATAGAACTTGAGATATGCGACACATATTCGCTGCCAAAAGCTGCCAGCGGCGCGATGCCATCCGCATCGGCAGCAAAAGGAGAGTATTTTTCAGGAGAAACCGTAGGCTTTTTTCGCTCAACCAGAGGAATCATTCCCGGCTTTGGCAGAGCAAAGCTTTCTCGCGCATGCGCCACAACTTCATCGGCCGCCAGAATGACCGGCAGCCGGAATTTTTCGGCCAGATTAAAGGCTTGCACGGTCATTAAAAAACATTCGGCCACCGATCCCGGCGAGAGCGCAATCACGGATTGGTCGCCGTGACGTCCCCACCTGATCTGCATAATGTCCGCCTGCCCCGGCTTTGTCGCTAATCCGGTACTCGGTCCATTCCTCTGAACCGTGATGACAACGCAAGGAACCTCTCCCATCACTGCGACCCCGAGATTTTCCTGCATCAGGGAAAATCCGGGCCCGCTGGTTGCCGTAAACGCTTTAGCACCGGCCAGTGAGGCCCCGACCACGGCCGCGATACTCGCTATTTCATCCTCCATCTGGAGAAACATACCACCAACTTTAGGCATAATTTTAGCCGCTTCCGTCATAATTTCAGATGACGGCGTAATCGGATAACCGGCGTAAAAATCAGCCCCGGCATAGATCGCACCTGCCGCAATCGCTTCATTACCTTGTATAAGTCTTACATCTTCCACTTTTTGTCCCACACTCAAATTCCTATCCTTCTCGAAAAAATCCACTTCGGATTGAATCAGGATGTAATTGACAATTCTCTGAAATTGGTAAAAGAATCTCCCAGGGAAGGGAGATCAACGGCAGCGGCCCACCATATAATTTAAGCTCGTCTCGCTGTAGCCTTTGGCATTTTTGAGGAGATCGAGAACTTCTTTAAGCTCAGCCGCTTCGGCCCCGGCAAAGATGCGGCCTTCGGCGACTTTGAGAAAGGAGAAATCGAGCCGCTGTTTACGGACTATCACTTTAAACGACTCCCGGCTTAACTCTTCGCCGGCCAGGGGATAGAGTTCTAATTCGCCGGCAATTCGTACCAGGCTCTTATCTTGCGGCCAGCTGCTGCGGCCGCCTTCAATCACTTTAATTGCCGCAAGTCCCTCACCGGTGGCAAGTTGCGCCCGCGCATAAGTTTCGACCACCAGAGGCCCCAAAGAGCTGTCATCTTTCCCCAGACGATACGCTTTTTCGGCATATTTCAACGCTTTGGAACTGTTACTGCCATTTTCCAACATCACATTTGCCAGGTCATGGAGCCAGACCGCCCAGTTCCCATCCTGTTTGACTGCGACCGCAAGATATTTCTCCGCCCCTTGCGCATTACCATAACGATAGTAGGCCAGACCTAAATTATATTTATAACGAGGGTCACGATCACAGAGACGCAGTGCCTTATGAAAAAGACGCACCCCTCCTGCGGACCCTTCTTAAACGTCCGCGACGCGTCAGCCGCAAAATCCCGGGCCAGATCACAGCTGTCGGCGGCCGCAACCGATCTTGCCGAAATAAGACTAAACCCGCCAGAGAACAACACCGCTACCAATAAAAAATAAGGCTGATTTTTTGCATAAATTTCATCTAACAATCCTCAAAAGCGTCGTTTACACATCCAGTTGTGCCGGTTTAATCCCCATAGCATCGGCAATTTTTTTCAGAGTACTTTTGCGCGGGTTTGCGTCGGCTTTTTCCAGTTTGGCCAGGGTCGGCTGGCTGATACCTATACGATCAGCCAGCACCCGCTGAGTGAACCCAAGATATTCACGCCAAGCCTTTATCATACTGTCACCGTCAACGCTGGCTGAGACAACCTCATGTGGAACCGTCAGGCTTTCATCATCGAAGTATTGCCTGGATAGTTCTGAGAAAACATTATACGGGATAATGGCATATTCAGGATTGCCGTTCGTGTCGGTAATGATCTGGTGTTCAATATGTACGTTCATCGCGTTTTTTCACCTCCTCAATGGTAACAATCTTGATTTTATCGGCATACTCGAAAAACACCCGGTAATTGCCAACTCGCAAGCGGTAATCGTATTGATGGTTGGTCAATGCTTTTACACCGCTGCAATCGGGAAAATCTTTCAATCCCTGAACCGTGTTTTTGATTGCCTTCTGAGAAACAGGGTGGATTTTCCTGAGTTGCTTGATTGCTTTTAACTTCCATTCAATTGCATTCATACTTAAAATATAGCAAAAAATAGCTTTACCGTCAACAAAAATCTATCAAAATGAATAATAACGTTTTTTTGAAAAAAGGGGCAGAATAAAACTATTTCTTGACTATTTAATTTTACTCTGACCCCCATTAATTCAAAGGCTTGCACGGTCATTAAAAAACATTCGGCCACCGATCCCGGCGAGAGCGCAATCACGGATTGGTCGCCGTAAACGCTCTAGCACCAGCCAGTGAGGCCCCGACAACGGCCGCGATACTCGCTATTTCATCCTCCATCTGGAGAAACATACCGCCAACTTTAGGCATAATTTTGGCAGCTTCCGTCATAATTTCAGATGACGGAGTAATCGGATAACCGGCGTAAAAATCAGCCCCGGCATAGATCGCGCCTGCCGCAATCGCTTCATTATCTTGAATAAGTCTTACATCTTACACTTTTTGTCCCACTCTCAAATTCCTATCCTTCCTGAAAAAATCCACTGTAATTATTCAGCTATTTTTTTCGACACACTGATGAAAAATTATCGGCAAAATAATTTCGCAAACCATTATCATAATAGTAGATTTCAGGCATCCTTTCAAGCTCTTTGGCCCTGTTTATCCAATATGATTTTATCCGAACCAGATGAAATAACTTCGGCATTTCAAGAGCTGTAGCCTTTGGCATTTTTGAGGAACATGTTTCCATTTGTCTGGAGAGTATAACGTATCTTGTCCATAAATTGTGTAAATATTCTATCTCCATCTGTGAATATTGTTGGATTTGGGATCAAATCCCGGAACTACAATTTTAAAACCAGCTCAAAAAGTGTAAAAAAAGGAAAAATTAGCCTTGCTCTAACAGTAACTCTTGCACTAAAACAGTATTTTGTGTTAGCGAACCGTGTTTAATTTTAATAAACAATAAAACCCTAAGGAGAAAAAAATGAAAAAACTGGGCAAAATTTCTGTGGTCGCAATTATCGTCCTTATGCTTGCTCTGCCAAACCTGCTGATGGCGGGAGAAACTCTGGATTCTGTCAAGAAAAAAGGATTTGTTACGGTCGGGGTTAACGGTAGTCTTTTTGGTTTTGGCCAGCCGGATGAAAAAGGTGCCTGGAAGGGTTTGGATGTGGATACGGGGCGGGCTATCGCCTCGGCTGTTTTTGGGGACGCTGATAAAGTTAAATTTATTCCTTTGACCGCAGTTCAACGTTTTACGGCTCTTCAATCCGGTGAAATTGATGTTTTATGCCGAAATGCCACCAGAACTCTGAGCCGTGACACGGCTATGGGACTGGATTTTGCGACGGTCAACTATTATGACGGTCAGGGATTCATGGTTTC
>JAUVDU010000262.1 GCA_030595135.1 Deltaproteobacteria bacterium
GCTGAGCTGGGGAAAAAGAGCATTCTCGGACAACCTCCTAGTGCAACTATTCTGCGATCCCGTTATTTCGGTGAACCTTAATAGCAAAGCATTGTCTGATTGTCAATATTTTAGCTCTTCGCCGGCAATCTTGCCAAACCTGGTTTTATATGGTAAACTGAACACCCATGCATTGTTAATCAAACTCGCAACAGGAAAAAACCATGATAAGTGTCGCCGTCAATCAGGAGCGAACTGAAGCACAGCTCTCGATAACCCCCGACCCGGAAAACCTGGATACGATTTCGGCAGATCAACTGGTTGCCGTTCTTAAAAAGAATAACGTAGTTGCGGGAATCAGTAAAAAAAATCTTTTCGCCATTCGTGACAAATTCAATCATGACCCCACTAAAGCCGTCTCCGCCCTTATCGCTCGGGGCCTGCCTAAAAAACCCGTAGTTCAACACAACTACAAGTTTCACTTTAAAACCGGCAAAAATATAGGTAAACTCCAGAGCTCTGATCAAATTGATTACAAAAACAAAGGGACAATTAAATTTTTCAAACCGGAAGAGGTTCTGCTGGAGATCATCCTTGGTCAAAATGGTACTCCCGGTCGACTTATTGACGGCTCTGCGATAAAAAATGAGCCCCTTAAACCCCTGCTTCGCTACAAAACCGGTTCCGGCGTTACTCTTGACGAAGACGACACCCGACTTATCTATAAAGTTGCCACCGCTGGCCTGCCAATATTGAACGACGACAAATTGGAGATTTCAGAAACCTTTCACCTAGATGGTGATGTCGACCTCGAAACCGGCCATATCAAGTTTGAAGGACCTATAGAAATCAGCGGTAACCTCTTGTCTGGATTCCACATCATTTCTAACGCCAATATCTTTGTCGGCAAAACCGTCAGCGGTTCAATCCGAACCAAAGCTAACTTGAGCTCAAGCGGAGGTATCATCGGCAGCGAAACTGAGAAAATTGCTGTCGGAGGTGACCTTATTTGTGAATACATCTCAACTGCCAACAACATCCAGACAGGTGGCAGTATCACGGTTTCCAAACATATCATCAACAGCCATATCATTGCCGGAAAAACTGTCAGCTGCCAAGAGATGATTACCGGCGACAGCAAGGTTGTCGCTTTTTTGGGAGTTACCTGCGGAGAACTTGGCAGCGACGAAGGCAGCCACACCACAATCGAAACCGGCGGTGCACTCGACTTACACGAAAGAATTAAAAAGATTGATGAGTTTATGGAACCGCTTATCACCCAGTCGATCGCCATGGTTGATAAACTAGGACTGCAGGTTCTGATGAAAAAAGATACCTCATCCCTGCCCGAAGAGGAACGACCTGAAGCGGAGAAAACACTTAAGCAATACCTCGAAATAGAGGAAAACGTCGCCCGTCTGAAGCAAAAAAAGAGTGAGCTTGAAGAAAAAGTTGAGGCTGGACTCAGGGCCAGAATCACTGTCAAGAAATGTGCTCATCCCGGAGCCACAATCAAGATCGGCCTTGAAAACTATGTTGTCGAACGCAGCATCAGTGGACCAATCGAATTTTTCCTCGACAAAGACAGTAAAGTTATAACTTTCGAACGATTGACATAAAAAACCCCTCATTTACACTTTACTCACCCCCTTGCCTATGTTAAAAAGCCTCCATGCGAAACATCGGAATAATTACCAAACGCAATAATCAACGGGCTCTTGAAATCGGCATCAAACTCTGCGGCTGGCTCAAAGAACGTAAACTTTACGGACTTTGTGAAAAGGAACTGGCAACCCCGCTGGGACTCCCAAGCCAAACCAAAACAGAGATATCCGAACAAGCCGACCTGATTGTAATTCTGGGAGGCGATGGTACGCTGCTCAGTATCGCCCGCCATATAAAACGAAGTGACCTGCCGGTTCTCGGCGTCAATCTGGGAGGCTTGGGATTTTTAACGGCTATCACCTTAGACGAACTTTTTAAAGTTATGACCGAAGTTCTGGCGGGCAATTTTTCCTTAAGTCCGCGCATGATTCTCAACGTCACCCTCTACCGCAAGGATCAACCCCTCTCCAGCCATAATGTCCTCAATGATGTCGTCATCAACAAAGGGGCGATGGCCCGGATCATCGACCTGAGAACGGTTATCGACGGCAAGCTCGTTAACACGTTCAAGGCTGACGGCCTGATTTTTTCGACCCCGACCGGTTCTACCGGCTACTCCCTGTCGGCGGGAGGACCTATCGTCTACCCCACTTTGAATAGTATTACGATTGCTCCGATCTGTCCCCATACGCTATCTAACCGACCTCTCATCGTCCCGCCTGAAGTTACAATTGAGACGACCTTGACTTCGACCGACAGTGATGATGTTTTTCTCACCCTTGACGGTCAGGCCGGTTTCCCCTTGCAGCCTCTTGACAAAGTCACGATTACCAGAGCCGATCATGACATCAAGCTCGTCACTTCACCGAGTAAGCCCTATTTTGAAGTTCTGCGCAACAAACTCAAATGGGGCGAACGCTATCAGAATAGTTTGCAGTAGGCAATAAAACTTATGCTTAAGCATCTTACGATCAGCAACTACAAACTAATCGATCACCTTGAATGTGATTTTTTTACCGGATTAACCGTTCTCACCGGTGAGACCGGAGCCGGCAAATCAATCATCTTAAGCGCCTTGATCACCCTGCTAGGAGGCAAACCGGGCTCCGATATCTTCCACGACGAAAAACATCCGGTAATTATCAGCGCTATATTCGCTCTCCCGCAAAATCCCGCTTTCCGCTCACAGCTTAATGACTTAGGCTTTGCCTCTGATCAGGATGAGATCATTCTACGCCGCCATATCAGCATTAAAAACCGTGGCGGCATCAACAACCGCATCTACCTGAATGACCAACCAACTACCGGAAACACAGTTGCTATCCTCGCCGCCCATCTGCTTGAATTTGTCGACCAGCATCAACAGCAAAGCCTACGTAATCCTCAGGAACCACTGCGCTTGGTTGACGCTTTTGGCAACCTGGCACTCATGCAAGAGAAGTACAAAAACCTCTTTCAAGAACACCAGGAACAGGAACGACTACTGGAGCAGTGGTTACAGAAAATCAGCGAAGCGGCTCGGCAGATGGACTACTACACCCATCAACTAACAGAGTTGAACGAAGCCCGCTTAGACCCCCTGGAAGAGGAAGAGCTGCAGGCCCAACGCCGACAATACCAGCAGAGTGGTAAACTTCAGGAACTGACCCGAGAGGCTGAAGAGATCAGCTATTCCAATAACAACTCAATCATCGACAACTGCTATCGCCTGCTTGAAATCAGCACTGAACTTTCACGTTTAGATAGTAGCGCCCCTAAAGCGGAAGAGGCCTTAACCGAGATCATCGACAGCCTTCAGGACATTTGCAAAGAAAACCAAAATTATATGGGTCGCTTGGATATCGACGAACAAACTATCGAGGAGACCGAAGAGCGCCTCGCTATTCTAGAACGTCTCAAACGAAAATTTGCGACTGATATAAACGGCCTGATTGAGTTACATAACGAACTTGAAGAGAGAGTCAGAGGCTGGGAAAATCGCGACACCGAACAAGAGCGCCTGACTCTTGATCTGGCCAAAAAAAGAGAGAAGATGGTACTGGCGGCCGAGAAACTAAGCCAAGCCCGCCAAAAACAGGGAGAGATTCTGGCCCAAACCGTAACC
>JAUVDU010000148.1 GCA_030595135.1 Deltaproteobacteria bacterium
TCAATCCAGCCCTTTTCCGCCGCCGCTTTGATCATGGCAAACTCGCCGCTGACATTATAGGCGGCCAAAGGATGATCGAATTCATCTCTCAATGTACGTATAATATCGAGATAAGGAAGCGCCGGTTTAACCATAATAATGTCGGCCCCCTCTTCAATATCGAGGGCCGCTTCACGCAAGGCTTCGCGAGCGTTAGCCGGATCCATCTGATAACTTTTCCGATCCCCGAACTGAGGCGGAGATTCTGCGGCTTCACGAAAAGGACCATAGAAAGCCGACTCATATTTAACCGCATACGACATCAAAGTTATCTGATCTAAACCGGCCTCATCCAAAGCCTGGCGAATAAAACCGACACGGCCATCCATCATATCTGAAGGGGCCACCATGTCGGCTCCGGCCCGAGCGTGGGAAACCGCCTCCTTGGCCAGCAGTTCCAGGGTTTTGTCATTGTTAATTCGGCCATCTTCAACCACCCCGCAATGCCCGTGCGAAGTATACTCACAGAGACAAACATCAGTAATCACGAGAAGATCGCTAACTTCGGCCTTTAGCGCCCTGACCGCCTGCTGGATAATTCCCTGATCATCATAAGCACCGGTACCCAACTCATCCTTACTCTCGGGAATACCGAAGAGAATTATCGCCGGAACCCCCAAGCTTTTCAATTCACCAGCTTCTAAAACCAGTTCATCAATAGAAAGCTGATAGTTACCCGGCATTGAGCTGATCTCATTACGCACCCCGCGACCCGGACAGACGAAAAGGGGAGCAATAAAATCATTGACTGAGAGTGAGGTTTCACGAACCATACGACGAATATTAGCATCAGCCCGCAAACGCCGGGGCCGGTAAACAGGGAAATACATAATTAGACCTTCACATCTGATTTAACTTAATTTAAAAGATACGCTTCATAGCATTTCACCTACTAAAAGTACAATCTTTTTCTCTTGAACAGGCCGATATTATCTGATTGCAGTTGACACTTTTGAGTGAGACAGTTATAAACGGCCTGCACTAATAAAAACCTGATAACCACTGAGAAACAATGGACATTATTTATACATCTCTGCTGGGCGCGGCCTTAACTCTCTATACCTTAAGTATGGTAACCGGTTTCGTTCATCTCTTTCGCCCGCTGCCCAAAGCTCTCATCTGGAGTAAAAACTCCATTCAGGCCGGATTTGTTTTTCATCTGCTGGCGTTTTTATTTCGTTGCGGCCAAGCTCAGACCCTGGCCGTCACCAACATGCACGAATCCTTCTCATTCTTCGCCCTGCTCTTAACCCTGGCTTTCTTATTGGTAAACCGTAAAAAACCGATGCCGATACTGGGCACGTTTGTCTCTCCTTTACTGATTATTTTTACCCTCTGGGCTTTGGTCACCTCGCACACGATCACGCCTCAACCCCCGATTCTAAAAAGCTTCTGGCTCCCGCTCCATGTCCTCTTGAGTTTTGCCGGCAACGCGTTCCTGGCCTTGGGATTCGGGGTCGCAATAATCTACCTGCTTCAAGAACACCTGATAAAAAAGAAAAAAATAAAAGGAATTTTTCGCAAACTACCAGCCCTGCAAAGGCTGGATGAATTAAACTACCTCTGCCTGCGTCTTGGATTTCCCCTGCTCACATTGGGAATTATCAGCGGTTCAGTCTGGGCGTCCTACGCCTGGGGTGCCCACTGGAGTTGGGATCCAAAGGAGACCTGGTCTCTGATCACCTGGCTCCTCTTTGCCGCACTGTTACATGGCCGCATGAATTCAGGCTGGCGCGGCCGTAAAGCCTCGCTCCTGACAATTATCGGTTTTGCCGCCATAATGTTCACTTTTTTAGGGGTCAACCTCCTGTTAAGCGGCCTCCACAGCTACGCCCATTAATCTATATGCATATTGTAAGTTTAGGACTTAACCATCAAACCGCATCGGTTGAAACCCGGGAGCGTCTGGCTTTTAAGAGTGAAGCTCTGCCCGCAGCCTTGCAGCAACTCAAAGAGGAGGCCTGTTTAAGTGAAGGCCTTATTCTTTCGACCTGCAACCGGGTAGAGTTGTGCGGTATCAGCCATGATTTAGGCCAATGTCGCGAAAAACTGATCAATTTTCTGGCCCGCTACCACCAGATTCCGTCTGAAATGTTCGCCGACAAACTCTACTTTCACACTGATTCAGATGCCATCCGCCACGGTTTTCGCGTGGCCTCAAGCCTTGATTCAATGGTCGTCGGTGAACCCCAGATTCTGGGCCAACTCAAAGATGCTTTTTTTATCGCCTCGGAATCGAGCAGCACCGGCCTCATCCTTAACCGTTTCATGCACCGTTCATTTTTTATCGCCAAAGAGGTTCGAACTCGAACTAAAATCGCCAGCTGTGCGGTCTCGGTCAGCTTTGCCGCCGTCGAACTGGCAAAGAAGATTTTCGGCGATCTCAAAGGCATGAAAGTGATGCTGATCGGAGCCGGTGAAATGTGTGAACTGGCGGCTCGACATTTTGTCAACCAAGGGGTCGAACAGGTTCTGGTTACCAATCGAACCTTCGGCCGAGCCCAGGAACTGGCCGGCGAATTTTCCGGCATCGCCATCCCTTTTGAAAAATTCCGCCAGGAACTTGACCAGGTTGATATCGTTTTAAGTTCAACCGGCTCACCCGACTATCTGATCGGCCCTGCGGAACTTTCGCAAGCTTTAAAAAAACGGCGCAACCGCCCCATATTCCTGATCGATATTGCCGTCCCCAGAGACATTGATCCAAAAGTTAACGATTTAGATAATATCTATCTTTACGATGTTGACGACCTCCAGGAAGTAGTCACTGAAAACCTTGATCAACGCCAACAGGAGGCCCAACGGGCCGAAGTTCTGGTTGATCTGGAAGTTGTCAAATTCGAGCAATGGCTCGCCTCACTGGCAGTCACCCCGACGATTAAAGAGTTACGCGAGCAGATCAAGGAAATAAGTGAGCAGGAACTTAAAAAAACCCTGGCCGGATTTCCCGATTTAAGCAGCAAAGAGCGCCGCCGTTTAGAAGCCATGGTCAATGCGATCAGCAACAAATTTCTCCACCACCCGATAAACTATCTCAAATCACAGGATGGCAGCGGCGAAAGCCTGCCGGCAACCACCATTCGAAAAATATTTCATCTGACTGAAAATGAAAGTAAATAAGGAGTTATCCGATGACTGACAAACAAAAGATTACTATCGGCACCCGAGGCAGTGCTCTGGCCCTGTGGCAGGCCAATTGGGTTAAAAGTGAACTTGAACGCGAGTACCCCGGCATCGAAGTCAGCATCACGGTTATCAAAACCAAAGGTGACAAGATTCTTGATGTCCCCCTGGCCAAGGTTGGCGGTAAAGGTCTCTTTGTCAAAGAGATTGAAGATGCCCTGCTCAGCCACGATATCGATCTAGCCGTACACAGCATGAAAGATGTCCCAACTCAACTCCCCGAAAGCCTTCAGGTGACAATTTTCCCACCCCGTGAAGATCCCCGTGACGCCTTCTTCTCCCACACCGGTAAAAGTTTAAAAGAGATGCCGGAAGGTGCTATTATCGGAACCAGCAGCCTGCGCCGCATCGCTCAGATTTTACACGCCTATCCCCACCTTAAAACTAAAGATCTACGCGGCAATGTCGACACCCGCCTGAAAAAACTTGAGCGCGGCGAATATGACGGTATCATTTTGGCCTATGCCGGAGTCAAACGCTTAGGCTGGGCCGATAAAGTAACCGAACTCTTAGATCCGATCATCTCGCTGCCGGCAATTGCTCAGGGAGCTTTGGGTATCGAAACTCGCATCAATGATGATTTCAACAACCAACGCCTGGCCTTTTTTCATGACCCCAAAACCGCCCTCGCTGTGCGCACCGAGCGCTCTCTCTTAAGAACTCTAGAGGGCGGCTGCCAAGTGCCGATCGCAGCCTATGCCACAGTTGACGAAAACAACAAAATCTCTCTTACCGGACTGGTCGCAGCCCTTGACGGACGTAAAATCATCAAAGAGACAGCCTCCGGCATAGAGCCCGAAAAATTAGGTGAAGGCCTGGCCCGCACCCTTTTACAACATGGAGCCGGTGAACTTTTAGAAGAGTGTTTCGCCGCCAACCCCGATATCTGATTTGCCATGCCAAACCGCAATCAAGACAAATCTCCCTTAAAAAACCTGCGTATTCTGGTCACCAGACCTGAATCTCAGGCCCGGGATTTTATGGCTCAGCTTGAAAAAGCCGGAGCTATCCCGATTCTGCTGCCGACCATCAAAATTGTTGAACCGCCAAGCTGGGAGCCAGCCGATACGGCAATCAGCCAACTTAAAAACTATCAATGGCTGCTTTTGACCAGTATCAACGGCGTCAACTGCTTTTTTCAACGTTTGCAGGAAAAAGGTTTAAACTACCGAGATTGTGCCCACATGACAACCATCAGCGTCGGCCCGAAAACAGCCCGAGCTGCCGCCGAAATCGGCCTGAAAAGTGATATGATCGCCAAAGAGTATGCCGCCGAAGGTATCATTGAACTTTTTGCTGATCACGATATCAAACAACAAAAAATCCTCCTGCCCAGAGCTTTAAAAGCCCGTGAACTTCTACCCGAAAGCCTACGCCAAAAAGGCGCCATAGTCGATGTCATCCCGGTCTACGAAACCATTTTCCCACCGGCATCAGCCGAACTTCTCAACCAGCTCCTAAGTCAGGAAAATATCGACATCATCACCATCACCAGCGCCTCCAGCGCCGCCAACTTGGTCAAGCACTGCCACGACCCTCGAACCCTTGAAAAATTAAAAAAACTACCCACCGCCTGCATCGGCCCAATCGCCGCTAAAACTGCAACCGAAGTCGGTCTCAACGTAAAAATTGTCGCTCAAGATTACACCAGCGAAGGCCTGCTCACCGCCCTCACTGAATACCGTTCAAAACCCACCATTTAGAACTTCAGAGACTGTCACCAACAAATGCTCCCTTTTCATCTACTGTAGAAAAACAGAGACTATCTGCGGGCACGGGATTTCGGCCCGAGGCAAGAAATACATACCAGAGATCTAGGCGGCTGTCCGAGAATAGAAATTTTTTCTCAGATCGAGGCATTTTTTGAAAATAAGTACAGGTATACACCTAGTATTCCGAGCATTATTTTCAAAAAATAACGATGAGATGGGGAAAAAGAGCATTCTCGGACATCCTCCTAGATGATGTTCATCGCTTGAGCCGCCTTCTTCAACTCATCACGAAAATCGGGATGACTGATACGAATCAGACCTAAAGCTCGATTTCGGGCATTTTGGCCGCGCATCTGGGCAATCCCGTACTCGGTCACAACTTTATCAACATCATTTTTATTAGTGGTGACCACGGCGCCCGATT
>JAUVDU010000358.1 GCA_030595135.1 Deltaproteobacteria bacterium
CCGCACCAAAGTTGGGGTCTCAATTTCCGCAGTCGTGAAACTATGGAAAATCTGCTGCTTGCAGCCGGTTTTAAAGCCATCGAAATCTACGACGACTGGAACTACCCCGGCATCGAAGAACTTGATGATGAAATCTTAAACAGCGTCGACACGCTGCCGTCACGCATCATGGGGCAACCCCACACCGGAAAACCCCTGGCCCTACCACCCGAAGAGATCAGAAACCTCCGCCAAGGTTACAACTGGATCGCAATTGCGCGGAAACCATAACCCTAACCCGGCGTAGCCGGAACCAAAGAGGCAAAATCTAAATTCAATAATCACCACAGAGTTCACAGAGAAAGACTTTCCTGCTGGAACCTCTGTGTTCTCTGTGAACTCTGTGGTTTAAAATAAAATTTTGACCATTTCCAGTAAAACTGCATTGGTAAATGCCTAAAGCTGTGCCATAGACGACACTGCTAAATCAAACAATCTGCCCTTATTCGTGTCCATTTGTGTTCATCTGTGGTTCCTTTTTTTTCAACCACAGATGAACACAAATGGACACGAATGAAAAACCAAGTGGTTACAACTCTTCAGGGAAAAGTATGAAATATCAGCTCTCAACCCGACAGATCGAAACCGCCGTTGACAAAGCGGCGCGCTTTCTCTTCGACTACTGTCGGCAACACAGTAAGCATTATATGGTTACCGGGGTTTCCGGCGGTTTGGATAGCGCTGTGGTTTTGGCCTTGGCCGGGCGGGCTTGTGAGATGGCGGAAAAAGAGGGGTTTAGACTTAACTCGGTCGGCTTGCTGCTGCCCTGCCACTCCGATCCGGCTCATGCCGAGTTGGGCCGTTTGGCGATTAATCATTTTTCGGCAAAAGAGCTGGTGATTGAGCTGGACGAGGTTTTCACTTTTGTTGAAGAATCGGTAATCAAGCAAACCGATGCCCGGATTAAGACCCTTTTGCAGGAGACCGACGGTGAAAAAGCACTGGCTGGTTTTGCCTGGTCAAAACGGGTCGCCCAGGGAAATATCAAGGCTCGTTTAAGAATGCTCTGCGGTACGTACCATGTCGCCAGAATGGTTGACGGCCTGGTTTTGTCGACCGACAACTACTCTGAACTTTTAATGGGTTTCTGGACAATCAACGGCGATGTCGGCGATTTGGGCGCGATTCAATATATTTTAAAAGGCCTGGAGCTCTACGATATCGCCCGGTTTCTTGACGTGCCCGAAGCGATTCTCAATGCGGCACCAACCGACGGTCTCGGGATTAGCGAAGGCGGCGACGAGGCGCAACTCGGCGCTGATTACGAAACCGTCGATAAAGTAATGATCACCCTTTTACAAAACGGCTTTGACCCGGACGGCCCTCCGGCCCAACTCAATAACCCGGTTCCGGTAACCGGAGTTGAGGCCGCCCTGGTTTTTAACCTGGCCCAAAGAACCCTTAAAGCCGCCCACAAAAGAGCCGGCTGCCGGGGCATTTCCCGTGGAGAGTTGGGACTTTTACCGATTGCCGAAATCAAAACTAGATGCTCACCATAAAGCTATTATTAATGGTAACGTACTTTGCTTCGCTCCCATAAACGGGGTCAAAGCTGGGGTGCTGACGCACCTTGTACCAGCAATGACCCCAACCTTGGCAGTTTGTTGACGGCATCTGAACAGTTACAGAAAATCAAAGCATGAAAATACGAATCAAAAAACCCTTACAAAAACTTCTGCGGCAGACCGGTTTTCTGACGATCAGTCTGGTGCTGCGGCTGCCGCTCTGGATCCTGCTTTTTCTCGTGCGACCGGGAAAATCGGTGGGTTATCTGTTCGTGATTTATCCGGGACATAAAAAGGATGTAATTGAGTTCTGCCCTAAATGGCTGGCCTACTCACCCATCTTCATGGGGCGACCGACAATTGGCGGGATGATTTCAAACGGAACGGCCAAGAGAGGTTTGGTTTTAGTCGTACCGAATACGGTTGGTGAGATGCGGGCCGACAAAAAGATGTGTCAGGCGATTCAGCGCCGTTTGCTGCGAGTACAAAGATTGACCGGAGCCCGAGCTATTGCTCTGGCTGGTCAGATGCCGGGGGTTTTTCTGCGCCATGGTCTTGAGCTGGAAAAACCTTTTGTCACCGGAGTTCGCGGCACGGTCTACAGTGTGGTCGAGACAATTGAAACCTTGACGGCGCAAAAAATAGCCCCGGCAAGTGGAACGATGGTGATCGTCGGTGTCGGTCATATGGGCGGAGAAGTGATTGATTACCTGCAAGACCGAAGTTGGAAAATTCACGGCATCGATATTCGCCGTCATCGCGATGGGGTCTTACTGCCGGAAGAAGGAGAAAAGGTTTTGGCCCAAGCCGATATGGTTGTCGTTCTAACGCCAAAAGGTTCCGATTTTGCCCCCTACATGAAATATCTCAAACCCGGCTGCCTCGTGGTCGACGATACTCATCCACGTCTACATGCCACTATTTCCGGTCTAAAACTCTACAAAGTAGCCATCGGCCTGCCCGGAACTATTTTTTATCCCCGCCTCCCCGGCTACCGCCGCGATTGGCTGCCAGGCTGTGTGGTCGAGGCGATTTATGCCGCCGTCACCAGCTCTTTCGGCAGCGACCCGCTGCCGGTCTTTATCGAACGTGCCCGCCAATTGGGTTATTATGCCCATCTTGATCGGTAACAAAAATACTATGATCTGCAATGCTATGATCTGCAATGAAAAAAGGCCCCAATCAAATAAAAAATGACCGGGGCCTTGCGTGATGAAAGATCTATAGGGTTGAGATTTAGGTTTGTGGGATGAAGCAGGTATCTTTCATCTTGGCTGTCAGATTATCAGCCATGAGTTCAAGCTCTTTTTTGACTTCGGCGTCCGGGGAACCG
>JAUVDU010000055.1 GCA_030595135.1 Deltaproteobacteria bacterium
GCCAGTGAACTGGCAAAGTAAAATTTTCGGTCAGGCACTAACTATTTACCGATTTGCCTTACGAATTCCGAGCTGGTCCTGAGCCATAATAAACTTACAGATATTGGTTGAACCTTCAACCATGGCATAGGTCGGTGCATCGCGAAAATAACGGGCTACCGGATATTCGGGAGAATAGCCATAAGCTCCGAGAATACGCATGGCATACTGGGTGCATTTATAAGCCAGCTCACCAGCCAGAAATTTGGCCGCCGCAACTTCCACATTATTGGTCAACTGGCCCTGATCTTTCTGCCAGGCAGCTTGATAAACAACCAGGCGGGCGGCCGCGATCTCGGCAACCATCTCTCCGATCATCGATTGATTCATCTGAAACTTGCCGATCGGTTGACCAAACTGTTCACGCTCCATCGCATACTGCGTAACAACATCGAGACAAGCCTGCGCCAGACCAACCCCGCCAGCTGCCGCCGAAAGCCGGGTCTGAGAAAGTGAACCGAAAACTATTTTAGCTCCGTCACCGACTTTACCAAGGAGATTGCCTTTAGGAATTTTTGTATCTTCAAGAATAATCTCTCCGGTCGGAGATGAGAGGGAACCCATTTTATCAAGCTCAGTTACGGTTATCCCTTCACTCTCTTCAAGATCAACGACGAAAGCAGACATTCCACGACCACCGGCCGAACGGTCGGTGTAGGCATAGAAGATATTAATCCCGCCGATTGTAGCATTGGAGATCCAGGTTTTCTGGCCGTTAAGCAGCCAGTGATCACCTTTGTCAACAGCAGTCGATTTCATCGCCATGATATCGGATCCGGCACCCGGTTCGGTAATTGCGAAGGCCCCGAGAATATCGGCATTAACCAACTTTTCGATATACTTCTTTTTGAGCGCCTCATCACCATAACGCTGAATCGTAAAAGCACAACCAAGCTCCTGCATATTGACCTGCACGCGCAAAGAACTGGAGGCTCTAGCGATCTCTTCCGTAATAATCATGGCCGCCAACCAACCCATCTCGTTGCCGCCGTACTCCTCAGAAATAACCGTCCCGAAAAGACCCATTTCGCCCATCGGTTTAATTACCTCTTTATAAGGAAAATAGTGGTTTTTATCCCACTCATCTGCAAACGGAGCAATCTTTTCCGCCGCAAAATTGCGCACCGTATCCCGCAACATACTAAGTTCATCAGTTAATCCAAAATTCATCCTCTCTCCTCCTTTTAACTATCTTATATGATTGATTTAACCCAAAGGGAAAACCGTTTCAGTTTCAAGCTTCCAGAAGACAGCAATAAGTATACCGTCATCATAAACTCGAAAAACAACACCCCCCTCAACTACCGGCAAAGCCAAAGCGGAAACACGCCGCCAACCCGACAAAGCTATTCAGGCCCCGTCCATTTTTTACCCGTTCAGGTAAAAATCAACCTCTAAACCAGGCAAAACCGGAAACATACAAGAAAATACCTCTGGAATTCGTATAGATAGAAAACCATATCTCGACACCCCAAGAATACCCACCATCATTACTCAGATTTAACTTTATTTCCGGTGCCTGCTCGTGTATACATAACCACGTTACTCCTCCCTTTTAGCCATAAATGGAAAGAATAAAACAATGCGTATAACCTGCCCCCAATGCCATAGCCGCTGCCGTCTTAAAAGCGACACGGAGATCAGTGATTTAAGCCAGGGGAAATGTCCTGAATGCGGGAACATTTTCCCCATACCTCCTGGAGTCATACGAGAACCGTCAACTGAAGAACGTGCTAATAAACAAAAAAAAGCCGGTTGCAAAACCGGCTGCAAACTACCCGATATAGAAAATCTACTCAGGCCCTTACGACTCTCTGGAAGAACTTCATTTTTATGGCTTATTTCGAGTTTCTGCTTGATTATCTTACTGGCCGTCATCTTTATCGGTCCGCAACAAACATCCCCTCCCGAAATCAAGAAAAACCTTACCTCAAGTTCTTCTCCGACAACCGCCAAAACCCCAACAAAGTTGAGCCTTGACCCCGAGAGTAAGACCAAAGCGATTGCCCAAATCAAACATCACGCTCTGGTGGGTGATGCCGACATCAGCATCGCTGACAACCATCTACAACTGGCCCTACTGGTTGCCGGCAACACCCCGGCAGCCTATGCCGAACGTCTCGGCCGCCAATTCGCCCTCTACCTGAAAGAACAAATCACTGCAACCAAGCGACAAAAACAAACTCCAGATTTCAAGATCTCAATCTACTATCCGAGCGGCACCAGGATTACGGTAGCCACCAACAACCAGAGTGGTGAGGAGGAAGTGCTGCCGCAAATGATGAATGTGAAATAATGCCTAACGAACAGCGCCCCTGTTTTTTTCGTTGCCCTGGCCCTTTCTGGCCTATCTCAACTCTTCCCCCCCCCTGACAAATATCCGCGGCCCTCGCCACAACACTCAAACCAGTATAATGCTATGGATACAACCCGGTTAAATCTTGAAAATACATACTATTTTCATACATTCGTCCTATTGTTTTTCTCTGAATATAGTGTATTATTCTAGAGATCAGATAGTTTAGGCCAACCTACGAGTCGTCTGACTCACCCATCACAACCGGCTTGAAAAACACATAAGGCTTAACAATGATGCCGGTAAAAAGCCCGCCGATTTTCTCCCACTCCACAACCTGATCCGGGGTTGGTCGGATCAGATCACCATTTTCGAGCCAGGTTTTGATCTGCGTGACCCGGTCTTCAGCGACTTCAACCGCAACCTCGACCAGATCAAGCTTCTCCGCTACTAAAAAAAGAATACCGTGCTTTTCGTGCGGCCTCAACCAGGACCAGCTCACGGTACCGACATCATCTTTAAGTGTGGCTTTCAACGAACTATCTTCCGGCATTTTTACGCTCCACTAAATTCTGCGCATTACGCCGCATCCGCTGCCATTCACTTTGATCAAGTCCAGCTCCTAAGGCGATTTTTTCAGCCATCTCAAGGGTCACCAGATCACCAGGGGTATGGGCGTCGTTATTGAGAAGCAATTCGGCTCCCGCTTGCCGGGCCAGCCGGGCAACATGACCATTGGCCAAAGCGTGGCCGGGACGGGTCGTAATTTCAAGAAAAACCCCCTGTTTGGCTGCGAGTTCAACTTCATCTAACGAGATTAAACCAGGATGTGCCAAAATATCCACGCCCGCCTCAATTGCGGCGCGATTAGTGCCCGGAGCTACCGGTTCAACCAGAGTCTCACCATGAACGACAACAATAGCCGCCCCCAAAGTCCGAGCCTGCTCAGCGCAAGCGCCGATCAACTTTGGCGGCACATGAGTGAGTTCGACCCCGGGCAGCAGGTTTATCTCCATCTCTCCGGCCAAAGCCCGGCAAACGGCAACTAAACGCGGCAAAACAAAATCGAGGTTGGAAAAATCGACGTGATCAGTAAAAGCCAAAGTCCGATAACCCAGCACTTGAGCTCGCCGGGCGAGCTCCGTCGGAACCAGCACTCCGTCACTAAAAATCGTATGCGTATGCAGATCAATCATGACAACCTCTTTCCACTAAAGACCATCCACAACCGGGCTCCGAGATAACCGCCAGCCCCATCGGCCAGCAAATCCATCCACGAAAACTCACGCCCCGGAACAAAATACTGATGAATCTCGTCACTCAAACCATAAAGCAGAGCGCCGCTAAAAACCCATATAAGATGCTGCACGACATCTCGTTCCGGATTAAGAAAAATCAACATCCGCAGCAAAAGAAAACCAAATCCTGAATACTCCAAGATATGGGCAATTTTATCAGGTACCACAAAAGAGCTCAGGCGACCAGGATCACTTTGGCTTGAGAGCCAGAAGATAAGCAGGCAGTAAAGCAAAAACGGGATGAGATGAAGGAGCAGAAATTGTTTTTGCCGCCACTTGTCAAGAACCGGCATCGACCACCACCTCACCTCTCAAGGAGTG
The DNA here is from genome assembly GCA_030595135.1 of Deltaproteobacteria bacterium. GTDB lineage: Bacteria > Desulfobacterota > Anaeroferrophillalia > Anaeroferrophillales > Tharpellaceae > Tharpella. Next base: position 3,955 of record JAUVDU010000055.1, read on the forward strand.
CTTAAAAGCCTTGACTATCTTTACTTGATAAATATCACCCGCCGCGATTTCAACCGCAGCCGGGGCCGAAACCGGGGCCGGGAAATTAACAATCCGGCTTTCCGGAGTCCGGCCACTCCACTCACCTTCACCTCGTTTACTCGAACCGGTAACCAAAACCTCAACCACCTTGCCGACCTGAGCCAGGAGCACGGCTTGGCTTATTTCATCCTGCAGGGCCTGGCAACGGGCCAGGCGATCACGCTTATCCTCATCGGCAACTATATCATCATAGTCCGCCGCCCGGGTGCCGGGACGAATTGAATATTTAAAAGAGTAGATCTGATCGTAACCAACTTTTTCCAGCATGGACAAGGTTTGCTGAAAATCAGCCTCACTTTCACCGGGAAAGCCGACGATAATATCAGTAGTCAAGGCGATATCGGGCACCACTCGGCGCAATTTTTCCACCTTTTCAAGATAGGACGCCGCTGTATAACCCCGCCCCATACGTTTCAAGACCACATCACTTCCGGCCTGCATCGGCAGATGCAGGGAGGGGCAAAGTTTGGGCAGAGTCGCAAAAGCTGCAATCAACTCATCCGACATATCCTTGGGATGAGAGGTCGTAAAACGAATTCGTTCAATCCCTTCGACTTCGTGAACCAGGTTTAAGAGTTTAGCAAAACTGATCTCACCCGACGCCTTCAAACCGTAAGAGTTAACGTTCTGCCCCAACAACATCACCTCTTTGATACCGGACGCCGCCAGCATACGAACCTCTTCGATAATAGCTTCACTGGGCCTGGAGTATTCGCGGCCCCGAACATGGGGGACGATACAGTAACTGCAGAAATTATCACAACCCTGCATAATCGTCACCATCGCACTGACCGCATCCGGAACCGGCCTGGCCATCACCTCAAGGCCACCGGGACAATCAAGAAAATCGGTAGCGCTTAAGGCTTTATGTGATTGGCGCACCTCAGCCACCAGCCGGGGCAGATGATCGAGCTGATGGGTACCAAAAACAATGTCGAGACCGGGGCAACGCTGCTGAAGTTTCTCACCCCACTGCTGGGCGACACAACCGCCAACCGCAATCACCAGTTCGGGCCGCTGCCGTTTCAAAGGAATATAGCGCCCTAAGGCGCTGAAAAGTTTAAGCTCCGGTTTTTCCCGCACACTGCAAGTATTTATAACAATAAGATCAGCCGAGCGGCTGTCACTAGTTGGCTGATAACCTTGATTCGCAAAAAGATGGACTATCTTTCCCGAATCACAAACATTCATTTGACAGCCATAGGTTTCAATATATATTTTCAACAACTCCACTCCCAGTTTTCAAGCGGCGCAAAAGCCCGGTAGTTGGTTAAATCAAGATGAATCGGGGTAATCGAAACAAAACCGGCACGCACCAGTGTAGCATCGGTACCTTCGACATCTTCACCTTGAATCACTTCGCCGCCGATCCAGTAGTAGTGCCGCCCCCGGGGATCGACATTTTCCCTAACCACGTCGGAATAAGTGCGTTTACCTTGCCGAGTAATGCGGAAACCAGCCAACTTTTCCCAAGGCCGATCCGGCACATTAATATTGAGCAGGGTCGCGGCCGGCAGCCCGTGCGCAAGAACTTTTTCGGCCACTTCCCGAGCCACTCTTGAGGCGGTCGCGAAATGGTGTTCCCGGTCAATGTCAAGCGAGACCGCCAGAGCCGGGATGCCCAACAGGGTCGCCTCAATTGCCCCCGCCACGGTTCCGGAATAGGTTATGTCATCACCCAGATTGCCGCCTCGATTAATGCCGGAGACGACCAGATCCGGTCGCCGGGAGCGCAAAACGTGATTGATCCCGAGGAAAACACAATCGGTCGGGGTACCGTCAACCTCATAATGATCGGGCGCCCGCTGCGTAATCCGTAAGGGACGCTGCAGGGTCAAAGAGTGGCTGCTGGCACTCTGTTCCCGGTCGGGAGCAACCACCGTCAAATTGCCGAGCCCCATAAGCCCCGCCTCAAGCTCTTTAATTCCGACAGCGTAAAAGCCATCATCATTGGTAATCATAATTTCTGTTTTCATATAGAACCGTTAAGTTACAAATTGGATGTTTGTTATTTTGCTTCGCTCACTCAAATACCTAAACTTGATCGAAGTTTTTACCCTTTTGTACTGTGAGCGTCAAGCAAAAGAAACTGGAATCTTCAAGGTTGCAATAGAGAACTAAACTCATTATAAAGAGTTTCACCATAAGCCTTGCACGCCAACCTTAAGTAAAATACTGATCTATGAGGCCTCAATGCATAAATCACCGCACCGTAACAAATTATTCCAGGCCCTTCTCGCACTTACCATTCTCCTGAGCCCAATTTCGCCAAACCCAGCCTCGGCCACTGAACTCGAAAACCTGGTTAATGAAAACCTGTATCAAGAAAACCAATATACTGAAAATCCACAAATTGCAATCCTGCTGCCATTAAGCGGCCCTTTTGCCCCTCTCGGCCAGGCCTTACAGGAAGGTTTTGCGCATGGCTTTGCTCAACAAATAGGGCCTGACCTAATAAACCATCAATACAAAATTCGCTTTCTCGACAGCGAAGGCAGTCCCGAGACCGCCCGTACCCTGATCGCCCTCTTAAGCAGTGAAGGCGAAACCGTGATCGCAGCCGGCACGCCATTAAACACCACGGCTTGGGGCGCTAGTAAGGCCTGTGAAGAGGGCGGCCTCCCCTATCTGATTGTCGGTGCCGACCAGAACAATCTGATCAATGAAAAAAGCATTTTCACGTTTCGTCTAACTCAAACCCAGGCCGCTGATCTGGAGATGCTATCCGCATTTATCGATGCTCAAGAACCGAAAATCCAAAACTTGGGTATCATCTATAGTGAAAGCCATTGTGCAATACAGCAAGCTCGGCGACTCAGAAAATTCTGCGCCGACAAAAATATCGACCTCGCCATCTGGGAGACCTACCGTAGTGATGGGCGTAATTTTTACGACCTTTTAAATATCATCAAAGAGCGCCAACCCCAACTTCTCTTTCTCGCCACCAACCCGGCTGCCGGCAAAAAACTCTGTCAACAGGGACAACGCCTCGAAATATTACCGCCTCTCACTATCGCCACCCCCGTCAACTGCATACCAACGACATCCGCTGAGACCGCACCGGCAACCCAAGTTGCCAACCGAATCCTCTACCCGACACCATGGCCAACACCGACTGACCAGGAAGATCTTCCCCTGTTGGAAAACTACCTCCAAGCCCAGGGCTTTGCCGCCGCTGAAGTCATCCTGGAAGTCCTCGCAAAAAGCCCCAACCAAACCTCTGGAGAAATCGTCAAAACTCTGGAAACGACCACCATGACCACGGTCTACGGCCAAATCAGTTTTTCTGGGCCCGGCCAAGGCCATCAAAACCCCCTTTCATGGTATCTCTGTTCGCATAATGAAGATGGCACAAATCAGGTCATCTTCCCACAGCCTCCGGGCCCGGATACAAGCGGGTCAGAAACAGAAACGACAACTCTGGAAACCTCCAGCATCGCCACACCCGACAAAACAAGCCAATAAACCACTTGAAAACAACCTGAGTTATGGCGAAAAAAAGCAAAATTCTCTTTTTATGCACCGGAAACTCCTGCCGCAGCCAAATGGCTGAAGCCTGGGCCAGGTTTTTGAAAAATGATTCCATAGAAGCCTATTCCGCCGGCATCACCGCCCACGGCCTCAACCCGGATGCAATCACCGTCATGCAGGAGAGCGGCCTCAACTGCTCGGATTGGCGCAGTAAAACCACGTCTGAGCTACCGCCTGAAATGACGTTTGATTACGTCATCACCCTCTGCGACAACGCCTCCCAAAGCTGTCCCTTTTTCCCGGCGGCGACCGCCCTCATCCATAAAGGCTTTGACGACCCTCCGACACTGGCCCGCAATGCCACTAATGAAAGAGAACGCTTAGCCCCATATCGCCGAGTTCGGGATGAACTAAAAACCTTCATCCTCTCCCTGCCCGAAAGCCTCCCTAAACTGTAGAGACTTCCAAAGATCTTAAAGATAAGTAAGCTGTCCCCGGAATATG
>JAUVDU010000266.1 GCA_030595135.1 Deltaproteobacteria bacterium
CCTCTTCAGCCGAAACTTTAGCCTGAACCCCGGATGCGCAGAGCATCGTGGTGAACAGTAAAATGGTTATAAAGCCAATGGTTTTTCGCATTTCAGTTCTCCTTATTATGTATTAGAAACTGTATTTGACATTAAGGCCGACAAAATCCCGGTCATTAATTGCGTTGTAAGCGCCGGCACCAAAATAGCTGGTGTAACTGACGTCAGCTGTCCAGGAAGAGAGGTAGTTTGCCTCAAGTCCCAAAGTTAAGGATTTGCGGTCTTCGAGAAACGGGCCGCCTAAAGGACTGATGCCGGAGACATCATGCGACCAGCCGATCCGCGGCGTCAAGCCGATTGGCCCGATCACATTAAAATAATCAAGTTTTGCCAGGATCCGGTAGCCCCAGGAGTCTTCATCGGCAAAATGACTGTGGCTGGTCTTGGGCTGATTCAAGGCGTCAGCACCCGCATGTCCACCCGGGGTTACCGTGCCCGGTCCTTCGAGGCGTATTTTATCCTTGCTCGGCATGCTGCAGATATGTTCCCAACCGACTTCGCCCAGGAGTAACCCACCTTTTGAACCCAACCACGAGATCGGGGGTAAGAGGTAAGTCAAGGTTGTCTGAACCTGAACAATATCCTTCTTGATATAGCCTTTAATCATGTCGCCGGGCATTTTTTGTCCCAACTGGCCGGTTTCGCCGTAGTCCGGATTAAGCGGCGAGAGGAAAGCTTGCAGCATCTCAAGATCGTCGATCTGCAAAGGTGCATCAGGTCGATAAGATATCTCGCCCTGCCAGCCGATACTGGCGACTTCGGTATTGAAGGCTGCACCGTAGAGCTTCATATCTTCTTTGTAGGTAGTAAAGATACTTGAGGCTTTGGCGTATTGGTCAACCGCGACCGCTTTGCCAACTGCTTTGCCTGTAGCGGCAGCTATCGCGCCTGCTTCAGCCGGTGTTTTGCCGGCAGCGATGGCAGCTTGGAAAGCTGCCGCACCTGCTGCGGCACCCGCCGCTGCGGCTGTCGCGGCCGCCTGCTGGAGGGAGTCCATATCTCCCAGTTGTATATTCATGTTAGGAATGTGATTATGATAGTTCATCGCGTAGATACTGAACTCGGTGCTGTTCAGGGCTTCGGAGTAATATCTTAAAGCCGCACCGTATTGACCGGAGTCCTTAGCTGTGTCACTGCTGCTTCTGGGGACGCCCATAAACGTGTCTTCTACCGGTGCATCACCCATATCCGGAACCGCACCAAAACCCAACATCAGTTTATTGCCACCATTGCCAATATAGTCAGCAGCACTGAAATAGGTACCCGGGGGGTCGAGTTTGGTCTTGGACCATCCATATTCATAGAATGCTTCAATTGATAGGTTCTCAGTTGGGCTGATGGTGGCCCAGACCATCCCTTCAGGGGTCAGGGCTTCTTTTAGTTCGGCGCCCGGTACCCGGAGCTTGCTGACGTCGACAGCGTTGATCGAATTGATGCTGTTCTGAATAAAGGTTGATTCACCCCAACTTACAACCTGGTCACCCACGCGAATCTGAAAAGGCATGCCCGCAATTTCATGGCTGACCCAGATGTAGTAATCAAGAAAGTCAAAATTGCTCCCGACTGCGTCTTTGGCTTCTGAAGAGAGGTCGGTTCGTTCCCGATCTTCGTGATCGTTTTCATAATCGTAAAAACCGGTAGCCCGGACAAAGGCACCAATCCAGCCGGCATCAATATCGAGCTCGGATGTCATCTTGATCGCATTGCTGATGAGGCCCGTATCATAGTTCAGGTTGCCATCGTCCATGTTGACCGAGTGTTTAGTTCCGCCGTTGGTCAGACCGATAATGTTTTTATCTCGACTCTGGACGCGCCACTGTAAGCCGTAGGAAACAGTTGAATCAAATTGGACTCTAACTGCGTCATTTTCAAAAACTTCAAATGCCTGGGCTTGCGGACTAAACCACAGTACTCCCGCAAATATCATGATCAAACAACTGATCATGAACTTCTGCGTTACTCTTCTTAGTTGGTCTTGCCTCATAACCTCTCCTCCTTAAAAAGTTAAGAACCTTGATAGAACCTATTTGATGAAAACCGCTTTTGCGGTCATCTCTGCTTCCATAAAACAATTTTCTAATTATTGCAACACCGAAGTATGAAAATATTCTAATTTTTAGTTAGGTGTAGGGCATTTCTGCTACACCTGGGGGCGTTTTGCAACTAGTAGGGCGCTTTTGCAACATGCATGCCGCCCACAAAGTGTCCACTTTACAGCAAATCGCTGAATAGTTACTATTCTTTAATCTTTTTCTTTAAAATCATCTTATACTTAACTTTACGGCCTGTTGTAACGGCATGAATTTATGACTTTCAATAACTCGGAACCGGAAATGGTGAAAGTGCCATTGTTGGCTCTTATTGATGTGCAGGGAGGTTTATTTACTTGATATTATTGGAAAATACTGTATGATGCCAAATATGACATCATATGAGCTCCTTTTAGCCCAATCCCGGAAGGAGTCCGCAGAAACCGCTAACCTTTGCCATTGTCGAGAGAAAATATATGAAGGATTTGAATATTATAGCCATGATCAGGGTCTCTCAGGCGATCTCCAGTGAAATTGACTTTGATAAGCTGCTCTCAATGTTAATCACCATTATGATCGAAAATGCCGGCGCCCAAAGTGTCTATTTAATCCTGGAATCCGACGGCAAACTTCTGGTTGAAGCCTGCGGCACGACGGAACAGGGCTCTCTAGTGGTAAATCCCCCGATCCCCTATGAAAAAGAGGAACTTTCAGGCTCCATCATCCGTCATGTTGCCAGGAGTCGTGAAGTCATTGTGTTAGACGATGCTTTAAAGGATGCTCGCTTTAATCATGATCCGCATATCCAATCCCGGCAGGTGAAATCAGTTTTATGTGTTCCGATTCTTCATAAAACCAAGATGGTTGGGATCTTCTATCTTGAAAACAGTCTTGTTGCCGGAGTGTTTACCTCTTTGAAACTGGAGATGATGAAAATTATCTCTTCCCAGATCGCTATCTCGATCGAGAATGCCCGGCTTTTCGATCAGGTTAAGAAGGGCGAGACAAAATATCGCAGTATCTATGAGAATGCGGTTGAAGGTATCTTTCAGGTCTCGCATGAGGGAAAGATTGTGAGTATCAATCCTTCATTTGCCCGAACCCTTGGCTATGAATCCGAAGAAGATATGAAAAGAAGCATTGATACTGTGGGTTTGGATCTTTATGCTGATCCCGGTCAGCGTCAGGAGTTTTCACGGCTGCTCATGGAGAATGATGTAATTAATGGATTTGAAGTTGAATTTTGCCGCAAAGACCGCAGCCGGATCTGGGTCTCGATGCACGCCCGTCCGGTCTATGACTCCCCTGGAAAACTCAAATATGTTGAAGGAATTATCACCGATATTACCGAACAGCGCCGTCACCGTGAGGCTTTGCAGGAGAGAGAAAAACATCTGCGCCATGAAAATCTCCTGCTCCGTTCTAATATCAAGGATCGCTATAAATTCAGCAATATCATCGGCAAAAGCCCGGCTATGCAGAGTGTCTACGAACTTATTTTAAATGCTTCCACAACTGATGCCAACGTTGTCGTGTATGGTGAGTCCGGAACCGGTAAGGAGTTGGTGGCTCGGGCCATCCACGATAA
>JAUVDU010000089.1 GCA_030595135.1 Deltaproteobacteria bacterium
GGCTTTTTCAAGGTTTACATGGGCATTTTTTGATTGAGAATCGAGTCGCAACAATGCGACTTCAACATTGCCCATAATCCCGGTCAACAGGTTATTAAAATCGTGGGCAATCCCCCCGGCCAAACGGCCGACACTCTCAAGTTTTCTTAGTTTCAAGACCTCTTCCTGCATACGTTCACGATCAGTGACATCACGAAAAACCAGGACTCCACCGATAATCTTGCTATCTTCATCCCGAATCGGAGAAGCGCTGTCGGAAATCTTAAACTCCTGACCATTACGAGAACGCAGCAGAATATCATCTTCGAGCTCCAAAATCACCCCTTGACGGATCGCTTGGTCGAGCGGGTTTTGGGCCGGTTCTCCGGTTTTACCTTTGACAATATCGAGAACCTCGTCAATATTATGATCGATAGCTTCACAATATCGCCAGCCGGTCAAGCGTTCAGCGACCCGATTCATCAAAACCACCCGCCGGTCAAGATCGGTGGTGATAACCGCGTCACCAATACTACGCAGGGTTACCAGAAGTTGCTCCCGCTCATCCCGCAAAAGATGTTCAAGTTCTTTAAATGTGGAGATATCACGCCAGACTGTATAAACAATCTCCCGGTTCTCAAAAGGAACCACTGTCAAAGAGACATCAGCCCAGAACTCGCGACCTTCCAGATCGCAATGGAGCCATTCAAAACGATGAAAACCAGTCGCATGCGCCTGTTTGATCATGATTTCAGCTTTGTTCTTTGACGAACGGCCATCAGGTTGTATGGGCGGTGACAGGCGGGCTGGATGGGCAAGTATTTCATCCTTGCTTTTAGCTTTCATCAATTTCAACGCCGCCTGGTTGCAATCAAAAAATCCCTCTTCATCAAGGAGCAACATCGGGTCGGAGGAGCGTTCAAACAGGGCCCTGAATTTCTCTTCGCTCTCTTTCAAGGCCTGCTCTGATTCGACTCTGTCGGTAATATCGATAGCGCTACCCAAAACCGTTACTTCGCCATCAACACCCAACAAAGGAACCCCCGACAATTCCCACCAACGACAACTGCCATCTTTTTTCACGCCGACATAATCATAGGAAACCCCGGGGGTTTCATCCGACCTGCGGGAGGAGGCCCGTTTAACACTCAAATCTTTATAATCATCGTGGAGAAGCCGGGTAAAATCCATACCAATTAGTTCGTCCCGGGGGTAGCCGGTCAACACTTCACACATTTTATTTATATAGGTAAATTTTCCTTTACGATCATAAGTGTAGATCATCACCTGGGCATTTTCAGTAAAGGCTCTGAATCTCTCTTCACTGAGGCGCAAATCATCTTCGATCTTTTTCCGTGATGTAATATCAATGGCGGTGCCAAGAATAATCGTTTGCCCCTGTAACTCGAGTCTTTCCGCGTAGAGTTCAGCCCATTTTATTCTGCCATCTTTGGCCTGCAACTTGACATCATACTTGGCTGGAGATGGTTCTCCCTCAAATCGAGCCAAGGTTCTTTCTATTGTCATTTCACGGTAATCCGGGTGAACCAGAGCAAAAATCGGCATCTTTGATAATTCATCGTTAGTATACCCTGACAACGATAACATAAAAGGATTCGCATAAATGATCATGCCATTTTCGTCGATCATGTAAACTGCGGCCTGAATATTATCAGCAAAGACCTCAAACCTCTCCTCACTTTTCTGCAACCGACCAACTAGCGCTACATTCTCTCGGCGCAATGATAGAATTTGCTGAATCAGTTCCTCTTTATCCATCTGTTGCAAACAGCTGATTGATTCTTCATTCATAAAAAAACCTGTCCCGGCATTAAGACGTTCAAGCTCATATTCTAAACATGAGCAGATTAATTTAACAACCTTGGCATGTCAAGGACTGTCCCTAGAAAGAGGCCATCATAAAAAGACGTTATTGCCAACCCTCATAACCATATAACGGCCTTTACTGACATCGAGATGAATCAACTTCCCCTGTTCTTGGTGCAAAAACCGATTCAGCACATATAACGGCAAGGTCTCGTAATAAGCGCAAGACGCCTCGTAATGGTAACGTTTACAACCCTTATTCATCACCATAATCTCGGCCACTTCGGCGGCCGAGAAACGGCTGGAAAAGGCGAGAAAGGTTCCGGCCTCGACAGATAACAAGAGTCGTTGCAGCTCTATTTTATTCAGGGTTCCGGGCTCCAGCGCAAAGGTCGCGAGCGCCGCTTCGGCTTCAGCTTTGAGCAGCAGCCAATTGCTCCCTTCACCTAAAATGGTCACCTCGTCGACCCCCAAAAGTTTTTTAGCCAGCTCCGGTTTCGGAATCCACTCATCGACACCACCAACCAGTATCGCTTTTTGCTGCCCCAGATTGAGTTCATTTTGGGCTGCAAGCAACGTCATCTGAACCGGAAAATGGTGATGTAAAAGAAAAAGATTTTTACCATTAAGACCAAGATGAGTAGCGACATAAAAACCGGCGGAGTTGCTTGACAGATTAACAAAGTCGACCGGTTTTGAAAGCATTTTCTGAAAATAGCGCTGTCGGCGAACCCGGTCAAAAACCATAATATCGCCTTGTCCGGAAGTCATGTAGATCGCGGTCTGAGGCGCCAGTTCCAACTCGGCTGCGGCCTTATGAGCCCCGATAATTGCCAGCTGGATAAAATGATCGATTCGACGATAGACTTTGCCGCTTAAAGCTTTTAATTCACTCTTGAGATCAGGCAGTTGGTTATCAGGGATGGAGTTATGGATACCGCCTGCATGAATATAGATCATGATGCCGTTTTCTCGATAATAAACGAAGTGTTGTTGCCGCCGAAACCGAAATAATTGAGCATAAAACGGCCCGACGTTACCGACATCAGGTTGCAAATCGGGGCTTGGGAAAACTCGCTATCAAGGATTTCGCAATTAAGTGATGCCGGGATAAATCCGGCATCGACACTCTCCATTATCAACAAAAGCTCCGCCACACCGCAGCCACCAAGCGTATGCCCGATATAAGGCTTTAAGGAAAGATAGGACGGCAGAGTAGTAAAAACCTGTTCCATCCCGCGCATCTCGGCTTGATCGTTCAACTTACTGGCGGTGCCGTGGGCTTTGACGGAGATAATCGCCTCGGGAGAGATTCCGGCACCCTCTAAAGCTTCGCGCATCACCTGGGCGACCCCTGCACCGTTTGGATCTGCGCTGGTCACGCTATAGGTTTCACAGCTGCTTTTCCCGCCAAGATAGCGCCAGGGCGACGCCATAATCTCTTCGCGACTGAGCAAAACGGCACTCACCGCTTCACCCAAAACAATCCCGTTGCGATTTTTGTCAAAGGGGCGGATTGCCTCTGGAGAGAGCAATTGCATCATTGCAAATCCTTCGAGAGTTGTCGGAGAGTAGAGTTCCAAGCCTAAAACCAGAGCATAATCAATAATATAACCGGCCAACATCGAAGCAGCACTCATTAAAGCATTGGCACTGGAGGTACACGCGGTGTTGAAAGTTAAAGATGGCCCGGTAAAACCAAAGCGCTGCATCAGGCTCTCCAGATATTTTCCGCCACCCACACGTTCACGTTTACATCGTGCGACAAAGTCGTCATCGACATCCTCTTCGATCGGCCAGGCCAGAGAGTAGTCGATAGATGACGAACCCAGAAATACCCCGACATTGGTCAGGGAAGCTGGTTTAAGCTTAAGTTTTTCCAATAAGCCATTGACAACCCGGTCAAGATAACTATCAACAATCAAGGGATCACTTTTACGAGGGGTCTCGTCAATACGGTAGTAAGGATATGTGACTTTGGCACCACCGACATTTACGTTTATCGTCCCGAGCTTCAGCTTGCCCGTGCGCAGAGCGTCAAACCTTTCAGAAACATCTCCCAAGGCACAGAGCAGTTCACCACCGAGTATTGTGATCATTATCTTCCTAATGCGGCTGAATAAAATCCGCCAGTTCGTTGATCGTCGTCACATGCCGACGAAAGGCCTTGCTGTCTTCCAAACGGATTCCGAACTGGATCTGGAGCCCCATTATGATCTGCAACGCATCGAGTGAATCAAGTTCGAGCCCGCTCGCGTCAGAAAAAAGCTGCACGTCGTCAGCCACATCGTCAGGCGTCACTTCCTCTTTTTCACACTCTTCAATGATCATTATTTTCAAGCGCCGTTTCAGCGCCTCGTCTAAAGAACCTTTCATATTCCTCTTCTTATTCTGTGGCTAAATACCACCCCGGCAATCAGGAGCAGACCCGCACCAAAACCGGCTAATTTAAGTGAGTCAACAACCACCGCTTCAGGGCCGAGACCGCGCAGGAAAATATCTAAGAAACCTTCAAGTCCCCATGACATCGGAGATAAATTAGCGAGCTCCTGCATCGATGACGGCATATAGAATTTGGGCACCATGATGCCGCCGATCGCACCCAACAAAATATTAGTAATACCGCCGATCGTCGTAGCCTGCTCCACCGTCGCCACCGACACGGCAATTAATACCGAAGTCCCAATAGCGGCCAGACTAAGCCCCAACGAAACCATAACCAGACCAGCGATCGAATGACCAAGGGTCAAAGCATCGGCACCGAAAAACGGGACGATGAAAATACCGACGGCAATCATTAACCAGACCTGAATCTGGTTAATGACCATATATGGTACTATTTTACCGGCAAAAAGCGCCGGAATCGAGATGTTCATCGCACTCATGCGCATCAACGTGTTCTGTTTGCGTTCACTGATAAAGATCGTCGACATCGGGATAATAATAAAAAACATACCGAAGACGATCCATGAAGGCACACTTTGCTGAGTTGAGGTCGGCTTTTCATCGGCGGCCAGAGCATTAAAACGGACATTGACCAGACCTTCGCCATGAAAATCGATCGCCTCAAGTTCTTGCGCCAGCTCAGGTAAATAAGGGGCAAGCTCGGTTTTCATCTTTTCGATCCGCAGACGGGTCACGCCCAAAGCAATTTCAGATTTAAAGAGAGAAAGCATCTCCGGCCTGACATCTGCGGCCGCATAGAGCTGAAGCTTGCTCCCTTCCGATTCCATTTGAGTATAGCTTTCTGAAAAACCTTGGGCAATGGTCAAGACAAAGTGCAGGTTTTCATGCAGAGCCCGCTGACGCTCTGCAGCCCCTGAAATCGTCACATGCTGTTCCTGCAGAGCCCGATTATCAGCCAAAAATGTCCGCATTTTACTACTTTGGAGGCTTTGATCCTGATCAATTATGGCATAGTTCAACAGTGTCCGTTCACGATTGAATGTATCTTTAAGTGCCACCGACATAATCAGGATAAAAACTGAAGGCATAATAAAGAGTGCGGCCAGGGCATATTTATCACGCCAGACCAAAATGAACTCTTTGATCAACATCGCCTTAAACATCGCTGCCCTCGTGGGAAGATGAGGTCAAACGTATAAACAGGGATTCAAGATTGGTGGTGCCGTAACGAATCTCCTTTAACGTGATATTTTCGGCGGCCAAGGCGGCGAGAAGCGCCCCCATTTTCGTACTGTTTTGCTGCTCCATGACCAAGGTTGCTGCATCAATCATTTCTACATCTTCATGTTTTTGAACAAGCTCATGTAATTGAGCCGGGCTTGAGGAGAGCAGTTCAATAACAACCGAATCGGTTTTTTCTTCCTGGAGCATGGTTTCAAGCAACCCCTGACGAATAATCCGGCCCCGATCAATGATCGCGACTTCATCACAGAGTTTCTCAATCTCAGGCATATAATGGGACGTATAGATAACCGTCTTGGCATCATTTTTAAAATTGCGAATGGTCTCTAAGATCTCGTTGCGACCGTCGGGATCGATACCGACGGTCGGTTCGTCAAAGTAGAGAATTTCAGGATTATTGAGCAACCCGATAGCGATATTGAGCCGCCGCTTCTGACCCCCGGAAAGCGTGCCGGCTTTTTGTTTGAGCATCGGCTGGAGCCGGTTAACGGAGATCGCATAATCAAGATTGCGGCGTAAGTCCGCCCCGGTAATCTTTTGTATCCCGGCAAAAAAACGAAGATTCTCAAGCACGCTCAAGTTTTCATAGAGGGCCAGGGCCTGAGGAACAAAGGCACAACGTTTGCGGATCGCTGCCGGTTCTTGCTCCAACGACAGTCCGAAAATCTCGATCTCGCCCTCTTGAAAACCGGTCAAGCCGTTAAGAATCGAGACCAGTGTCGTTTTCCCGGCGCCATTGGGCCCGAGCAGGCCAAAAATGACGCCTTTTCCGACACTCAGATCGATGTGATCCAGGGCCAGCAGATCATCGTAACGTTTGACCAGGTTTTTGATGGCAATCATGGAATGATGAGCAGGAGTTTTCGGTAAACTTCAGCTTCGGCGGTGGCGACGCTTTCAAGTTTGGTTTTTAGAGCGGCAAAATCAATCGACTGGCTTTTTTTGCTGCGAATCGCCTTAACCACCAGCAAAGCAAATTCGCGCCACTGATCCCCGACCAGAGTCATCATTTGGGACGCCTCTTTAAGTTGCGAGCTCTCAAGCAGTGTACCCGCCTCCTGAAGAAATGAAGCGTAGAGAAAGCGAAAACCGGCGCCGCCGGTACCGATCTCCTCCTGCATCCGAATGATATGTCCCAAAAAAAGCTTCGCGTAACGACGATCTTTTTTCTCCAATTTGCCAATATTTTTCGCTAAAGCCCGAATCCCGCTGAGCCCGGCTACC
>JAUVDU010000314.1 GCA_030595135.1 Deltaproteobacteria bacterium
GCTGACCGGAAGCATCGTATACTTGGGCATATTCTTTTCCAGAACAATTTTGCCCGACTGTTCGGTGCGTTCGCCCAAAGTAACCATACTTTTTGAGTGCGAAGTCCGGGTTGTAGTCCGAAACATGACCGGAGTATCAAATTCTTCACTTAAATCCAAAGCTACCGCAACAAAATCTTTACACTCCTGACTGTCACTCGGCTCAATCACCGGAATCTTGGCAAAGCGGCCATAGTTCCGGTTATCCTGCTCGTTCTGAGAGCTGTGCATGGCCGGATCATCGGCGCTTACTAAAATCAAGCCGCCCTTAACTCCGGTGTAGGAGAACGTAAAGAGGGGATCGGCTGCAACATTGATTCCGACATGTTTCATCGTCACCAGCGTCCGGGCTCCGGCAATTGAAGAACCGATACCGACTTCTAAGGCAACTTTCTCATTCGGAGCCCATTCGGAGTAAATATCTTTATAGTTTTTGACATTTTCCAGGATCTCGGTTGAAGGCGTACCGGGATAAGCGGAAGCCAGACGAACGCCAGCCTCCCAAACACCCCGGGCAATCGCTTCATTACCAGATAGTATTGCTTTTTCACTCATAATTTTTAACCTCTTTATTCTTTAATAAATTAACTCTAACAAGTAACTTTTACGACCAGGGCTGCGGCCGTATCTCCGGCGGCACAACCGGCAAAAAGTCCATAACCGCCACCATTTTGGGCGACCTCTTCAATCATCTCAATAATGCAACGTCCGGCGGTCGGTCCCTGTGGGTGACCAAAGACCAGGGAACTGCCATAGTTGTTGAAACCATGCGCATCAATACCGAGCTCTTTGGCCAGATAGAGATCGTTAACCGCAAACGGGTTATGGGTTTTAAGAGATTTAACATCTTTAATGCCGATACCGGCTTTCTGCAAGGCTTTCTCAGCCGCAGGCACCACGGCGGCGGCCATATAACCTTTTTTCTCACGATAGAAAGCGTAAGAAAGAATCTGAACTTCAACCCCGGAGTCAGAGCTTAACTCTTTAGCCGTCTGCTGGTCAGTTACGATCAGGCCGCAGTTACCATCGGCAGGATGGGTCTGAGAACCGAAACTATGCACACCACCCGGCAGCACCGGCCGCAGACCGGCGAGTCCTTCGGCGGTTGTCGGGGCAACCCCTTCATCTTCACTGAAAGTAATGGTTTTGCGTTTACTGATTTTAAGCTCAACCGGAAACATGTAGCGCTTCTGGAAGGCGCGATCGTCAGCCAGAGCATCTTGATACTGCTCAAAACGACGCATTGCCAGATCATCACACTCCTCACGAGTTATACCGGCTTCCTTGGCCACATTTTCGGCGGTTTCAATCATCGCATTTTTAGCCCAGG
This sequence comes from Deltaproteobacteria bacterium, assembly GCA_030595135.1. Classification (GTDB taxonomy): domain Bacteria; phylum Desulfobacterota; class Anaeroferrophillalia; order Anaeroferrophillales; family Tharpellaceae; genus Tharpella. The sequence continues at coordinate 1,370 of JAUVDU010000314.1, forward strand.
GATCGTTGCCGAAATTATCCATCAACCAGTTCTCGGTCTCTAACTCACCACCCGGTCCTTTAGGATTGGGCCAAGCCAGATGCGGGCCGTTGGAACAACGATCAGACATCAGCGTAAAAGCTTTATTATAGTCGCCCATTTCGATGCCGAGAGCCGCCTGATAAACACAGGTGGTCGAGGTCGAACAAGCCTGACTGATAATACAACCGGGAATTCTCTCGGCTCCCATCATCGCCGCCGCCCAGGGGCTGGCGTAGAAACCATGATTCTGGGGAATTGTAAAGCCGTAAAAAAGATATTCAAAGAGCCCGGCGTCAATCTCTTTTTCTGCGAGCCAGCGTTTGGCTGTAGCCGCCGCCAGTTTAATACCGTTCTCATTCGCCAAACTACCCTGCCAGCGGGCAAAAGGTGAAGAAAAATAACCACCATAAGGGATGAAAGCTTTCGTAAACATAAAAATCTCCTTTTTATTGTTAAAATTTATTACTATGCATAACGCTCGCGCAGAATCCGGTGCAAAATCTTGCCCGTTCCGGTACGCGGCATCTCGTCGGCGGTGATAAAAAAGGTTTTTTTCGGGCATTTATAAGGTGCAAGTTGAGCCCGGCAATAACTGACCAACTCCTCTTCAGAGAGCGCTTGCCCCTCTTTCAAAATAACCACGGAGCTCACCTCTTCGCCCCATTTTTCATGCGGCAACCCGACTACGGCCACGTCAAAAACAGCAACGTGGGCCGCAATAACGTTTTCAACCTCGGAAGGATAGACGTTCTCGCCTCCGGTAATGATCATATTTTTCTTACGGTCAACGAGATAGTAGTAGCCATCTTCATCACGCCGAGCCATATCTCCGGCCGAGAAATATTCGCCATGAAAAGATTCGGCCGTCACCTCCGGCAGTTTATAATAATGATCAAAAAGCATCGGCCCCCGCGAGTAGAGCTCGCCGACCTCGCCGGAAGCTACATCCTGACCATTTTCATCAAGAATCCTGATGAGATCAGTTCCCGAAGACTCTTTGCCGATCGAACCCGGTTTGCTCATCTGATCCTCGGGCATCAAGGTCGTAACAATCCCGGCCTCGGTCGAACCGTAACCCTCATAGAGTTTGACCCCAGGCACCAACTTTAAGATGGCTTCCTTATGCTCTTTGCGAGCCGGAGCCGAAGAGCAGAGCAGTTTGGTCAGGGATGAGAGATCAAAAGAGTCAATTTTTTCCTGATCGAGACTGAAAATCAGATTATAGTGCGTCGGTATCAACGACATAAAAGTGATTTTTTCGCTCTCAATGATCGACAGAATATTTTCCGGTCTGAAGGCTCGAGCCGGCTGAATATAGTTAGTGCCGCCGAAATAGGTCATGGCAAACGAGAAAAAAGTCGTATTGACATGACACAACGGCATACAGGTCAGCACCGTATCCCGGTAGCTGAAATTAAAATCACTGCCGTTAATCAGATAGAAGGCGATATATGATTCATGTGACCGAATCACCCCTTTGGGACGCCCGGTAGTGCCCGAAGTATAGAGCAAAATCCAGGGGTCGGCCGGAGCTACCGCTACTTGGGGCTCATCATCACCAGCATCGGCCAACAGAGCCTCATACTCTAAACAATCCGGACAAAGATTGCCAACCACAATAAAATTGGCAACCTTGGTGAGCTTTCCTCTGATCTCGGTGACCATCGGCACAAACTCTTCATCGACGATCATCACCTTGGCATCAGCATTGTTGACGATATACTCGACTTCAGGCCCGACCAGACGAAAATTTATAGGATTGATCATCGCGCCAAGTTTGGCGCAAGCGAGATAAATTTCACAGATCTCGATTGAGTTCTCCATAAAACAGGAGACTTTATCGCCTTTACCAATCCCCAACCCGGCCAAAGCATTAGCCAGACGGTTTACCCGCAAG
>JAUVDU010000276.1 GCA_030595135.1 Deltaproteobacteria bacterium
GTTACGCATGGCCGGAGTTGGTTGCAGTGACAGTTTCGGTAATGATCTTACCTCCGGTAACCTGGCAACCAACGGTGACGTTGCCGCCAACCCACTTAAAGAAATGATTGTTATTACTAACAACGCCTCCCCCGCATCGGATCAACTCACCTTGGTCGGCGCAGTTAAACATGTCGCCTCTATTACCAGCGTCACCACAACCCAAATAACCCTGAATACCTCAGACCACAATATTAAAAATAATAGTGTCGAAGCTGCCAAAAGTTACATTATTATTTCACCAAGCGACAATAATCTTTACAAAACCATCTTGACGGTAGGCACAACTTCTCCCACCTTAACACCGGCAAGCGACTTGGAGATTGATGAAGCAAATGAGATAAATAAAGCTCTTGCCCTCACCCCACCAATTGACTTAGATATTTACCAAGTACAGGCTTTTACGATCAGACTAGTTGATACTCTGGTCAACAATAAATCCCTGCGCAGTTTACGGATCGATGACAATATAAACACTAGTAGCGCCGATATGGATGTCGCGGACCATATTCAAGATCTTCAATTTGAATATGGCCTGGACACCACTAACGACAGCCAGATAGACACTTGGGTTGGCGATACAACAGATACTGCCCATAACATTACCCAAATCAGAGCGATTCGGGTTTTCATCCTGGCTCAAACCGGTAAAATTGATAAAGAGTACACAGATACTAAAAAGTACACTTTAGCCGGGGTCGAAGTCGGGCCTTTCAACGATCATGTTCACCGCTACCTGCTCGAAAATACAATCACTGTTCGTAACCGAAATTTCTAACCTGAAAACCTTAAAAGTAGACGCCATGAACAGAGGCAACCATAAAGGCTTTACCCTGATCGAACTGATGATCGCCATGGCCGTACTTGCTTTCGGCATTCTCGGCTTCACCTTCCTCAACAGCCGCGCCCTTAATAATCGTACTTTTTCAAGAGATCTCAACCGGGCTACGGTGATCGCCGAACGGGTCGCCGAAAATCTGATGTACCTTGAGTACGATGATGACCTCCTGGCTGATGACAACAGTGACGCCGCTGCCACCAAATACCCGATAGATACCAGCACAGCCTACATGGGCTACACCGTCACGACCAAGGAAAATACCAGCCCCCAGGGAGCGACAACCACCGACAAGTGGTTTACAGTTGAACAAGGAAAGCAACGCTACCATCTGCGCTGGGAGGTGGTGACCGGCAACGATCTGGTTAGCGGATCACCGGGGAGCAAAGTCAAACTTATTCGAATTTTTACGGCCTTTGAAAAGAAGGATCCAAATGATGGCAGTATCATTCTTGGCGGCTATAACCCCGCCAAAATCGGCCCGACAATTTTGACTTTTAAAACGGATATGTAATCATGAAGAAGATCATCAAAGAGACAAAGGGCATGGCCCTGGTTATCTGCCTGTTGATCATGACGGTTGCTGCCATGATGGGCATCGGGATTGCGACCGACTCGACGATCGACGGCCAGATCTCGCGCAACCAACGCTACACCGCCAAAGACTTTTTCATCGCCGATGGCACCAACCAGATCAAACTCGGAGAGATCCTCACAGACAACTCACTGGCACCGAAAATCATGGATCAACCGGAAGTAGTACGGATCGGAGACACAGAGGAAACCCTATCCGATCTTGACAACCTGCCAAACCCTCCGAAATTTAAAGCCCGAATCAATTACCTTTTCAGAAGACACGTCAGTGCCGGTTATTCCATAGAAGGTTCCGACAGTTTTAAATTTTATTACTACACAACCAAAACTAATGCCCGACGTAACAACCGCAACAAAACCGGGATCAAAACCACGGAAAAGAAACTCGGTTTATAGCCGAGCCGGTGTTCCATGGTCACAATATAACTATCGAGAGGTATCAAAATGACTTCTTTTCTGAAACGATTCTTCACTGTTTTTGCAATTTCTTTGCTCGTAACATTTCAGGGGCTTCTACCATCAGCAACCCTGGCTCTCGATACCGACATCTACGCCATCAATCCAAGGCCTAATGTCGCAATCCTCTTCGACACGTCCGGCAGTATGGGCTTTGGCATCTACGATAGTTCGGTTGACTATAAAAGTGTTTACACTAACGCCTGCGCCCAACAAGCTGCCGGCAACTATAACTATACCGCATACGACAATTTTTATGCAAATAGCAGTGGCGGAGTCAACAATCTATATTATCAGACATTTATTAGCCATACAGGCATTTCAGAAGATCAATGGCTTGATCTTGAACCTAACGAGATAGTCTTAATCAAAGGCGATCTCAAAGTCATCACCTACAATGATGCTGCTGGAAATTTAAAATCTCAAACCGGAGATACCGGTGACATTGAAATAATCTGGTATTGCGCCAACCACAAGAAAACCTTCACCAAGCTTGAAAACGGTGAAATCGTCAGGCTTAATGAGACTGATGCACCTCGCCTGAGCGTAAATGGCGCGGAGCAGACCATCTACCTCGACAATGCGCCCTTACCCCTTGATCGCAGCATCGTTCTGACCAATACCCAGGTTTACGAAGATAACACTACGGTCGATCTCGGATTTGTCGGCCTTTTGGATGCCCCGGGCTGCTATTTCAGCGGCTACGGCGACAATTATGACGGAGACCCTGCCGCAACCGGCGTAATTTCAGAAAACAATGATACAGAAGCCTATTTTCTGGCTACCGGCAACTGGGTCTACATGAGGCTGGCCTACCAACTTTTTGATCGACCAAATTTATCCAGCTTAAACTACTACATCGCCAACCAATATAACATTTTGGCAAACCACACAATTCCCAGCTCAATAACCTGGAGTGAAAAAAATTTGGCAACAGCCATAACCTCTCCCAACTATTCGGCAAACTACGACGGTATCAGACAGACCATAAAATGTGGTGAAATCATTCAACTGGGTGCGGTCAAAATAAAACTTCACTTTAGCGAATTGGATCTCTACAGTGGCGACGCTAAAGATACGCTTGAAATCAGAGATAAAGAGACGGGAGATACGATAGGCGAGATAACTCACAGTAGCAACAGCTCAGAAGGCTTTTATTCGGCCGAATTTGTTGTCACAGGCACCTACAGCCGCGGCCTGGAAATTTATCTGGTAACAGATGGTAAAGATACCGTCGGCAAAGGTTTTAAGATAGATGGTTATTCCTACACCGCCAATACCAGCGAATACACGATGAAAACCCGACTTGATGCGACTCGCGAAGCTATTCTTTTTGTTGTTGACGACACCCGCGGCCAAATCAACTGGGCTCTGGCCGGTTTTGCTCCAACAGAACAAAACGTTTTTGCTGATGGGGCCGACATCAAACAACCATTCAATCCGGAACAAGCCAACGATGATCTCGTTCGTGAAAATATTGTCCAGCAATTAGAAAAATTTGTCCCCTACGGAGGCACCCCTCTAGGCGAATCTATGCAGGATATCTTCAACCATTTTCATGACAAAGATAAAGATTTTTCTGAATGTTCCAGACAGTTCTGCATCCTGATTTCTGATGGCTATCCTACTACTGATACAAAGTGGGATAGAATGGATACAGTTGTTACAATCGGGGAC
>JAUVDU010000308.1 GCA_030595135.1 Deltaproteobacteria bacterium
TTTAATGAGATTTTGCCCCCGGAGAGTTTCCGCTGGCGTTTAGTTGAAGATAAATTTCGCAACCTGCTTGAGGGGTACGGATTTGCCGAGTTGCGTCTCGCACTTTTGGAACCCACGGAACTTTTTGCCCGGAGCATTGGCGGGGAGACCGATATTGTCGAAAAAGAGATGTACACTTTTCTCGACCGTTCGGATAGATCCTTGACGCTTAGGCCTGAAGGTACGGCTTCGGTAGTGCGGGCTTACAATCAATATTCACTTGGAAAGATAAGTGAAATCAATAAGTTGTATTATGTCGGACCGATGTTTAGGTATGAGCGTCCGCAAAAAGGGCGTTATCGTCAGTTTAATCAGCTCGGCGCGGAAGTCTTTGGTGAGACAAGTTTTTATCAGGATGCTGAAACTCTGGTAATGTTGGCACAGTTTTTTCATGCACTTTCTGTCAAAGGAGTAGAACTGCATCTCAACAGTCTCGGATGCGAGGCTTGCCGACCGGCTTTTCGTGATCATCTCAAGGCCTATTTGGATGAACGCCAAGAGGCTTTATGTGGTGATTGTCGGCGGCGGATGGCGGAAAATCCGTTGCGGGCGTTGGATTGTAAAAATCCCCAATGCCGGGAGGCGGTGGCCGATGCGCCGTTGATCAATGACGCCTTATGTGATGGTTGTCGTCAGCATTTTATTGGGCTTTGCGGCCTACTTGAAGATGCCGGAGTTGACTATCAGGTCAATCCTAAGCTGGTTCGCGGTCTCGATTACTATACGCGGACGACTTTTGAATTTTTGGCCGGTGATCTCGGGGCTCAGAATGCGGTGGCTGCTGGTGGACGTTATGATCGTCTGGTTGAAGAACTTGGCGGCAAAGCGACTCCGGCTTTCGGTTTTGCCATCGGTTTTGAACGTCTCATGATGTTGGTTGGTAGTAGCGTTACTCCTTTAGCGTCACCTTTTGTCGCCTTGATTCCGCTTGGGGAAGAAGCTTTACGTCGGCTTTTTCCGATTCATCTGGAGCTTAATTGTCAGGCAGCGGTGACGACTTTAAGTTTTCAGCAGAAAAGTCTCAAGAGTCAGCTCAAAAAAGCCGATAAGGATGGGGTTACATATGCTCTTATTGTCGGTCCGGATGAGTTTAGTCAGGGTGAGGCAATCTGTCGAAATATGCGAACTAAGGAGCAGACCAAGATTCCCCTTAACCGATTAGGGGAGGCTCTGCGGGAGCTTTACCATGAGTGTTGATGGAATAGATACAGGTTCAGCCGGCCAGATTGCCGGGGCGACCAATAAAACGCCGCCCGATCGACAAGCAGTCAAAGGTGAATTTGGCAAACTTCTTGATCAGGAATTAAAAAGCCAAGAGGTTGGGGAAACCACTTCGGGTCGCTCCGTGCAACCCGGATTTGCGACTTTTCCGGTTTATGAATTGACGGCTCTGGATGGATTGCCGGATTCCGCCGACCTGCGTGAAAAAGGCATCAAGGATACCGAACAGCTGATCGAAATTCTTGATACTTATCGCCAGGGTCTTAACCGTGAGCGTCTTGATCCGAAGGTGATGAAAGAGACTGTACAGGTGCTTGACCAGGTTTCTAGAGATATGATGGAGTATATCAATAAAGTTGAGCATGGTGAATTGTCCGATTTGATGCAGGAGTCCCTGGTTATGGCCCGGGTCGAGGTCGAAAAATACAGCCGCGGTGATTATTCATAGGTGCTTGCCGGTGTCCTTCTATTTTCCGGAGCAACTTCGTTCGACCCCATACGAGAGGGTCTATCAGCGTTTGACTGCGGTTGAACGTTTGATGCTGTTACGTGAATTTGTCGGGGTTACTTATCGGCGCCGTTTTCTCTTCTTCAAAAACCAAAATCTTAACTCCCGGGCGCCGGTCGCTTTTCGCCATAATCTCGATATCGCCGCCGCCCGTCAATATCGCCGCCTGATGATAAGCCGTCGGGTCTGGCGTCATCGAGAGATTCTCTCTCCCTACTTAAAGTTAATCTTCCGCCACTTTTTTTTTGGTTACCTGGTTCAAGGGGCTCGCCGAGTTCTTGATCTGGAACGTCTGCCTCCTCACTCGCCTGATTGTTATTACGATTTCTTTCCTAACCTTGCTGCGATGATTTGCTTTAATCGTCAACGATTGCAGTACTACTCCTTAATTGATTCTTTGATTGAACAAGTGGTTGCCGACAATCAGCGCAGCCTCTATGTTTACGCTCTGCTGACGGCTTCTTTGATAAAAAAGGTCTTGCCTTTTGCCGAGATGGACCTCATTGCCCAAGAGCTTTTTGCCCGCCATAGCCGGCCCGGCAGCACTCCGATCGGGGTCGAGTTAGAGTTTAGTAACTTGGGGCGTTTTGCGACTTTTGATCAACCTTTCAAAGGTGGACACAGCGATTCTCTCTTTCAGAATATGCACTATTATGAAGCCTTTTTTCTCGATGATGTCAGTTGGCGTCTGGGCGGCTATCTTGATTCCCATATTCGCGGTCGCTCGCTCTTGTCTCTGCCGCGAATCGGAGCTCAGCCGGGTGGTTTTTATGAATATTCACTGGTTCGTCTCGACTATCCCCGCAGTTTTTCGATGCCGCTCTCTATGGATCCCGGACTGGTTGCCCTCTATATTGATGAGGTGATTAATTTTGTCTCGGAAATCAAACCGCACAGTTTACACTTGAATTTTGAAAAAGTTGTTTTTGGTGAGATCAAACCTCAACTAGAGGATTATCTCTCCCTTTTTCTTTTAGGTGGTGATCTTGGTCAAAATGAGAAAGGGGAGTGGCGCGAACGAAGACTGGCCGACAACGAGTTACGCGGGGTTATTCAGAGACGTAAACATCGTCCGGCTGAGGGGCAATCCGCCAAAGAGGTGGTCGAGTACGCTTTTTTGCGGCTCTGGGCTCCGGGGGAACGTGATTATGATTACTATCCGGTTCTGATGGCTTTCAAAGGATTTCAGTACGGTTTTAATATCGATTTGAGTTGCCGCGATCAGGTTCAGGGAATACTCTCCTGGGCTCACAACCCTAGACCCCTGTCTGAGGCGGCGATCAGCAGATTTATTGAAACTATAGAGATCGGCTGGCAACGTGAAGGCGGACATTCGGTCGCAGCCTGTCGCCAAGCGGCGGAGGAAATTAAGCGAGTGCTGAATCAGCAGAATGCCTTATTGAATGATTAGTACCTTACAGAACATTTCTTGTTCAAAAAAACAAGAAATGTTCTGATAAGAGTACTTATTTGCGGGCGGAAATAAGTTCGTAATGGGTTGCGGGATTATTACCGCATTAGGTTAAAAGTTGAATGGATAAACGTAGGGCGATAA
>JAUVDU010000066.1 GCA_030595135.1 Deltaproteobacteria bacterium
CCCCCCCCCCCCCCCCCCCCCCCCCCCCCCCCCCAAAAACCATGAGCAGAGAAACCAACAGTCGCGGCGTACAAATCTCACCGCAAAAAGTTTTTCAAGACCACGGCTCCAGCTCAGGGCCAAGCAGGTCAAGGAAACAACCTGCCGACCAGTTTTTTGCTTGAGTTTCAAGTAACTGAGCCAAACCGGCACTAACCTGGAGTGCCGCAACCGCATTTACGGTTGGCGAAAGATTGCCGACCGGTTTTTCGAGACCGGTAGATGGGACTTTAGGGGCGGCCCTTGGATAAATCTGAGCCATAGTTTCGGACGCGGGCGCTATGGGGGCAACCTGACCATACCAACCATCAACTGCCCCATGAATCAGAAAAAGATTATGGAATGAACAGAGCTCAGCCAGTTGCAAACGTGAGGGAATCGAATCAAGAGCATCAAAAACCAGATCACAGGAGGCTAAAGATTGAATTCCTCTTTCACTCTGAAAGGATTGGTTTAAAGTCTCAACCGTCACCACCGGGTTGACAATTGAACCTCTTTCTTTCGCAACCTCGGCTTTGCAGCAGCCCAGCGTCGTAGTCGTCGCCAGAATCTGGCGATTAAGATTACTCTCAACAAAAAAATCGGGGTCGATCACCAGAAGGCAACCAACCCCGAGCCGAACCAGCATTTCAAAAATATAACCGCCTAAGCCCCCGCAACCAACCACGGCAACCCGCGACCGCAACAACCGCAATTGTCCCTGATCCGCAAGAAGACTCCTCTGACGCTGATAACGTAAAGGGAATAAGCCATTTTTAAGAATCAGCTCTTCTATTTCCCTGAAAGTAAGCGAAAACTTGCGGGCCGCACGTTCATAAACAGTCAGCGAGATCAAATCGCCTTCGACGGCCGCAGCCTTGAGAAACTCGACTGGACTACTGCCTGAGAATAGAACTTTTTTCTCAAATCGAGGCATTTTCAAAAAATAAGCACAGGCATATACTTAATATTCCGAGCATTATTTTTTGAAAATAACGCTGAGTTGGGGAAAAAGGGCATTCTCATCTCCCACTGTCAACCCCCGCCTACCTTCGGAAAGATAGAGCAGATATCTCCTTCGGCCAGTTCTCTATCAAAATCGACATGGCGGCCGTTACATAAAAGAACCCCAACCTCATCAGGAGGTATGGCCAAATCTTGCATAATCTGCAAAATTGATATCTTTTTACAATACTCACACTCTCTGATGACAAAACGCCCCTGACGAAAACCGGCAAAAAGCTTGATCGTCAACCGCACGCCACCACCTCCGGCTTACACGAAGATATCATCCGATCGGTTTTTCTTTTGAAGAGATTGTGCTCTCTCTCCCGATGACTTTCCAGCAGTTTGGCAAGTTCATCTTTCTGACTGATAAAAATACCCACCAACTCAGGGTCAAACTGTCCGCCCGCCTCTTTTTGCAACTCGACAAAAGCCTTTTCAAGACTTAAAGGAGAGCGATAAGGACGTTGCGAAGTCATGGCATCAAAAGCGTCGGCAACACCGATAATACGAGCCATCAAAGGAATCGCCCGACCAACCAAACCCTCAGGGTAACCGCCTCCATCCCAATGTTCATGATGATGATAGACAACCGCTACCACTGCCGCCAAAGAGCTGATTGGGGCCAGAATGTTACGCCCTTTGCGGGGGTGTTCCCGGATTTCAGCAAACTCACTCTCTGACAACTCCCCGGAGAAATTAAGGATTGAATCCGAAATCCCGATTTTACCAATATCGTGCAAAATTGCCGCCTGTTGCAAAGCCGCAAGCTTATCCTTAGAGAAACCCAGTTGTCGGGCAATCAGGGCGGCATAGTGAGAAACCTGACGCGAATGCCCATGGGTATAGGAGTCCTTGGCCTCAAGGGCCTGAGCAAAACTTTCTACTGTCTCAATATATTGTCTCTGCAGGTTGTCATTAAGGTAGGTGTTTTCAATACAAGCTGCGACCTTTGAAACTAACATATAGAAAGAACGACGCAACTTGTCGGAAAAAATCACTTCCGGAGTAAAAGAGACCAGAACCAGAACACCAATCAGTCGGTTATGAGCCTTTAAAGAAAAAACCATCATCGAGCTAAAATGAATCGGCTTTGATGAATTACTGAAAAATGTCGTCAACAAAGGATCATTTTCTTTAAAAATCTTACTGCTATGGTCTAAGAAATGCTCTTTTGCCACAGAATATGACAGTTTCTTCGGTAAAGAGCTGATAAGATATCTCTCGCTTGCCGTCATTTCGTGAAAGAGCTGACGCCGACTCAGCTTGAAATCACCCCGTTTACCATTACTGGTATCATCCAGATAGAGAGCCATAAAATCGGTCTGTGTAAATGAGGCAGCAGACCGAAACAAAACCTTAACCATCTCAACCAAACCAGACTGAGAGCTAATCAACTCACTGGCCCGATAGAGGGCCATCATCTCTTTCAAATTTATATTTTCACGTTGTAAAAACCGTTTTTCAAGTGCTCTTTCGACAGCATTACTAACCATATCAAGGTTAAACGGTTTAGTGATATAGTCATAAACTCCGAATTTAAGTGCATCAATAGCTGACTGCATTGATGCATAAGCGGTAATAACGATAATAACCGGAGGGTTGTCCAGTTTTTTTACTCGCTCGATAAGTTCCATGCCGCCCATCACCGGCATGTTGATATCAGTCAACATCAAATCGAACTCTTTCGCATCCATCCGGGCCAGAGCTTCAACTCCATTAACAGCACATTCGACCCGATAATCCAGATCCTGCAACAGATCCGCTAACAGTTCAACAATGCCTGGATCATCATCGACAACCAGAATATTCATACTGCTGTTTAACCGGCAAGTTTCCATCGTCAACCACTAAACTCGGCAAAAATTATTGTAACTATTCAGCGCAAGTGCAAGTAGAAAAGCACCGTATATTGATAAATTTACGGATTAGCTGAATAGCCACAAAACATTTTCAAAAGATACTACATAACACTCACGGCGCATCTAGTCTTACATTTTGAGAGCAGCGCTGTCAAGCAAGAAAACAGAGTTGATCAACTTGCTCTCTTCAATAAGGTCATTTACTGAAACAAATTTGCTTCAATTTGCAATTTAACAGTTTTAAAGATTTACCATCGCAACTTGTTCAAAAAAAAAGCCTGGTGCGTGAGCACCAGGCTTTTTAATAATGTGGGCTTCTTTCTGACGAAAGTCAGTGCTGGACGAAAGTATGAAAAAAGTATGAATTTACAGGTGTAGAACTGCCCATTGTGCAGCTTGTTGGCGATTACTGACTTTGATCTTCTTGAAAATTCGATAGACATGAGAGCGAGCGGTATGGACACTGAGACAAAGTTTAACCGCGATTTCATCGTTACTAAGACCATCGGCAACCAACAACAAAACCTCACGTTCACGAATACTCAAAACAAATCGTTCATGCCGAAGACCGCCCTCCCGACGCCGCATATTGACGAGACAGGAACTCATCACCTGACGAGAGAGCCAAATTTCTCCGTTCTTGATGGCCTCGACACCTCGGACCAGATTCTCAGGCGGATCCTCTTCATAAAAAACCCCCCAAACCCCCAAGCTCAAAAGCTCTTCTTCAATATTTAATCCACTACTGACATTAAATAGTACGATATGGCAATCATCATTTTCACGACACTCATTACCTCTCAATCGACGAAGAATAGCTTTGGCCGAACGACCTTGACAATCTCTAAAAATAATACTCCGGCGATTGTCAACCAGCTTTTGGGGAAGCAGATCAATTCCTTCCCCAACACGACAGGGCAGAGCAGTCTCCTTTTCAAGAAAGACTGCCAGCAATTCACATTGCATACTCCGTGAACCAACAATATAGATCAACCACTCACTAGCATCATTAGACATAATCTTGACGCTCTTGCAAAAATTTTACGAAACTATAAGACAGGCAAATAGATATTCAAGATTAAACCATTTTATGCCAATGATAAGCAGCAATACAATCACAACTGCCTCCAGCCACCGATTTCGACCCCGGGACTCTTCAATTACCACCTCGAAGGCAAAAAAGACAGCAATTATTCTGACCACCACCATTCCCATATTAACTCCGGCCAAAGTTTCCGGAGTTATTGTCGGCACCAGTATGGCAACCATCAGAATAAGAAAATCAAGCGGTGTACTCTTATAACCGGAACGACGAGTGAATTTCAGGAGCAACAGGGATAAAAGTATCAGTGAGACAAAAGCCGTACCATAAATAATTTTCGAATCACACCACAAACACATCGGGAAAGGAGTAACATTAGCAGCGCCGAGATAGACCAGTATGGGTAAGGTCAGATAAATCGCCATCCGTAAAATCAGATCATAAAATTTTACCCGCGTGATTATGCCGATAACCAATAAAACAGCAGAACCAAACGCGAGCCCGGCAAACCAACCCGGGATGCCATCAACCGGCAAAACAATAATCAACAATACCAAGGCAAAATTTACTTGTAAAAGACGAAAAAGATACTTCAACAACAAAGTTAGCTTATTCAATCCGGCAAGTCGTTTTTGCAGACCACCATACTCACCCGGACTAAGACGTTGCAGACGCCACTGAAAATGACCGGAGAGATAAAAAAACAGCGTCACCAAAACGCCCAGTAGCAGGTATCCCTTCAATATCAGCCAATCGGAACAATAGCGAAGACCATAAGCCGTAAGCACCATCGTCAATTGCAACAAATAGATAACTAGAACTGATTCAGAGTGGTAAAGACCTAAGCGCATCAATTTGTGATGGAAATGGTTTTTATCAGCAGCAAAGGGGGAGCGCCCGTGATAGATCCGAGCCAGCATCACGGTCAAGGTATCGAGAATAGGAAACCCCAGCAACAAAAGTGGAAGCAAGGGACTCAACGCAACATTTTCCTGAGTGAGCTGAATAGCCAGGATTATGGCCAGAAAACCAAGCAGCTGACTACCGGCATCTCCCATGAATATAGTCGCAGGAAAAGTATTATAGCGGAGAAATCCAAAGATCGCACCAACGACTGCGGCCGCAACCATGACGACAACCGGGTTACCCACCTGAAACCCCAGATACCCCAAAACCATAAAAGAGATAATCGAGATACCGCCGGCCAAACCATCAAGACCATCGGACAGATTTATTGCATTAGTCACTCCAACAATAACGATAATGGTCAAGGGTACGGCAAACCAATCAGAGAGAATCCAACCATCTGGCAATAAGGCTCCCAGACTTTTAATTTTAACACCGCCATAAAAAACTATGACTATAGCAGCCAACAACTGAGATCCGAACTTGGCCCGGTGTCCCAAACTAACAAGGTCATCGATAAAACCGGCAGCCACAATTATTGATGCGGCAAAGAGCATATGACGCAGAGAAAACTCAGGCGGAGCCCATAAAACCAGGGGAACCAGGACCCCAACGGCCATAGCTAAGCCCCCGGTTCGGGCCATAGGCCGAACATGGACTTTACGCTCGTCAGGCTCATCAAGAGCATTTAGCTTATAGGCCAAACGCCGAAATAAAGGCACCATGACGACGGTGATAAAAAGGGCTATAAAAAATGTACTGAGATTAACCATAAACTCAATTTCGAAAAGTCACTTATTTTTCTTTATCTACAACTGATACAAGTATCAAAAATCAAGAACTAAAGCAATAGTATCTTATAAATACACTCAGCTACACGATCATTCCATTTGGACAGTCTGACATCTGCATTCACTATGGGGAAAGAAAGACTCCACACATCTCCTGTAAGGCCTTTAAACAGAATCGCATAAGTAGTGATATAATAGAATTTTTGTGGACATCAAGACTGACATACTCTATACTTTTCCTTAAAATAATCCGCAAGAATCATACCCGCACAGGAGGCTGGTTAGGATTCATTCATTATCAATGAGAGCAATCATCATCATAATTAGTGCCACACGGGAGTACTTTAAAAAAGATGTATATATGTATAGACTTTGATGGGACTATTGTTGACCACGCTTTTCCGGAAATTGGTAAACCTGTACCACACGCAATCAAGTGGTTAAAAAGATTCACTGAGCTTGGTGCCGATTTGGTACTTTTTACAATGAGATCCGACGGGCAAAAATATGGTGACGTTTTAACAGATGCGGTCAACTACTTAAAAGAGAACGGTATTGAGTTATTCGGAGTAAATGAAAACCCATCCCAAACCACTTGGACTGACAGTCCAAAAGCGTACGCGCACTTTTACATTGACGATGCGGCCGTTGGTTGCCCCCTAATACATCCAGCGGGTTTCTATAGACCTTGTGTAGACTGGAAAAAAGTTGGTAAATATGTAGAAGCGGAATTATTCACATAACTTCTTACATCAAATACTGCCACCAAGAATGAAAGGAAACCAAGTTACCAAAACATCCATTTTCCACTGACCAGCACATATATCCCTAAAGCCAGATTAGTTATAGCATGAGCGAAAACGCATTGAACAATGCTTTTGGTTCGGTAAAGAAGGAAATTATAGGCAAGCCCGGCCATAATACCGGCAAAAACAAGGTGATGTTCCAAGCCGAACAAAAGAGCACTGACCAGGCATGAAAACCAGGTAAACTGACCAATTCTAATTTTCATAAACTCATTATCTACGAGATAACGCAACAGAAAAGATCGCCAGAAAAGCTCTTCCATCAGCGGCACCACCAGCACCGCCCCGGCTAAACGAAAAAAGATTAGAGTGTTAAATAGTACAACATTACTAAAAAGCCCGGGATTAAAGCTCGCCCCTTTATCTGGAGCTCCAAAACTCCAGTCCATATTGATCCACAAGACAAAAACCACCAACCCCAACAGCAAACTTTGTAACGTATCAGAAATTCGACCCAGATCCCGCCAGTTCAGCTCCACAAAACGCCTATAAAGCCAAAAAAGCAGGAAAACAGTAGTTAAGGTTTTCACCGGATAGAGCAAATAAATACTTTGATCAGAAAAACTGACCAAATCATGGCTGCGTAAAAAACGCAACCCCTCTTCAAACCCAATAAAAATCATAAAACCCGCAAAAGGAATAATCCGGGCCAGAGCATCACTTATCTGAAATCTCTTAAAAATTCCTGTAGACACCATAAAATTCACAACCCCACCAACTTAACCCTAAACTCCAAATATCAAACAGTTTTTAGTGCATTCCATGCTTTTTCATCAAATCATAAAGAGTCGGGCGACTGACGCCTAATGCTTTGGCGGCCACAACGATATTGCCACTATGTTGCTCCATAGCCGTAACCAGCAGTTCCCGCTCAACCAAACTACGGGCCTCCTTAATAGTCATCCCGGAGATATTCATACTACC
>JAUVDU010000034.1 GCA_030595135.1 Deltaproteobacteria bacterium
AGTTTGACCTAAAATTCACATCATGCTGATCGGGTTCATTGATAAAAGATAATCATATCAACAAACGATGGCAATCATCACAAGTTTCATGGAAATAGATCTGGATTATGACGGAAATGGGCTTTTGGGGATTTAGCCCAACCACCACCACCTGACGATGGGGTATTTAACCCAAAACAAGAGACGGTGGTCAGGGGAAAAGGTGGAGGGGGGATATGGCGCATTTAAGGCAGTGCAAATAGTCACCACAGAGAACACAGAGGACACAGAGAAAAGCTTCCCGCTTGAACCTCTGTGGTCTCTGTGTTCTCTGTGGTGATTACTAAGTTTTGTCGCTTCAGCATTGGGTGGGTACTTTCATGCAAAAGCTAAGCGACGTCCTTTAGGTACCGGAATTGGATCATTAAATTCTTTTGCAGTATCAATCCATAGATCTATTGCGTCTTTAATGTTAGCTAAAGCAGAGTCACAAGTAACTCCGTGTGCCATGCAACCAGGAAGTTCAGAAACGTCAGCAATAAAAGCTTGATCCTCTTCGCTCCAAAAAATAATAATCTCATATTTATTCATCACTCAAAGTATCATATTCTCCGGCTAACAGCAATCAGCCGAGCTATAGACAAAGAACATCAGCGTTCGCTGCGGCCTAAGTGACCCATGTAGAGGTTGAGGCGGTAGGCTTTGGATCGGGCCAGGAAATCGGCATAGTCAGCGAGGATTTTTTCCCGTTTTTTGCCTTTTTTCTTTTTCAACAACTTGCCAAATTCGGCCAGAGCGGGTTCTACTTCCTCGGTCTGATAGCGCTGCAGCTCGGCATCGGCTGCGGCAAAGAAACGTTTAATGACGGAACCGGCATGACACTGTTCGCAGACAGCGGTCATGCTCTGCCGGAGAACGGATTGGCCTTCCCGCTCTGAAGCCTGGGGATGGGTCAGATGGTGAGAAAGGCGCTCGGCCGGGTTATGTGTGGTGATCAAGCCCAATCCGGCACCATTGAGATGACAGAGGGCGCAGGTCGGGGCTGTATTTTGAGTGGCGTCACAATAAAAATAGGGACGCTCCAGATTGCGCCGACTCCCATCATCACGATAAGTCAATCCATGCAGAGAACGGGCGTAGATTTCGCCCTCAGGATACATACGACCGTCGTGACAGGAAAGACAGGCTTCGGGTTGGCGGGCACTGGCCGCAGAAAAACGGTGCCGGCCGTGGCAGATGGCGCAATTACCGGGACTCTTGTCGGGGTTAATGCGTCCGGCCCCGCTATTGGGCCAGGTGGCCGGAGTCGGACGGCGATCTTCGCCGATAAGAATACGACCGCCGTGACAGGCCCGACATTCAGTAAAACCGGACTCTTTATAAGGCTCAATTAAGGGATAACGGAGATCATCAGGCTGCATCTCCTCAAGGTTAGTCAGAGCTTTGGCGTGCGCCGTTTTACCATATCCGCGAATTGCTTCCTTATGACAGCGGCCGCAGCGCAAGGGGCTGACCACGGTACGAATATGAAAACGGCCGGCATGCAAAAAGCTGTCTTTATCTGAACTATAAGCGCCGTGACAATCGTTACAGCCGATACCAAGACGGGCATGACTGCTCAAGACCCACTCTTCAAAGATACCCGGAGTCTCCTGGCGATGGCAATCGATACAGTAACCATCCTTCCCCACAATCTTGGCCCGGTCGCGGGGCGTACGGGGTTCGACATCGGGCAGCGGTTTGTGGGTAGCCCGGGCGGCCGCCGCAGCTTTCAGAGCGGCTTCGGGGATTTGCGGACTTTGGGAGTCTTGGAGCTCTTGAGCCAAGGCCGAAGCTGAGAAAATAAAGATAAAAACCACTGATAAAAACATAACTTTGAGACTTTGCATTTTACATCACTCCTGAAATTGATACTATTTTTTTTTACCACAGAGATCACAGAGGTCACAGAGATTTAGAGTTTAAATCTTTTGATGCCATCCTTTAATAATTTAACATTGAAATTTATCAGTAATCCGGTAGAGATACCGGATATTTTCATATAAGTCAGAATTTGGGCATGATGGATTGGTTTTACCTCCTCAACTGCTTTAAGTTCGATTATCAACTTATCTTCAACCAATAAATCAATGCGGTAACCGCAATCCAAACGAAAACCTTTGTAGTCAACCGGCAAAGGAGACTCCAATTTAAAAGCTATATTATGCAGACTCAGTTCATGGGCCAGACATTGCTGGTAAGTCGATTCCAACAGACCCGGCCCCAGGGCTTTATGAACTTCCAGAGCACAAGAGATTACCCTACCGGTACAAGGATCATCTTTGTCTCTCTGTGTTCTCTGTGCTCTCTGTGGTGTAACCATTTTTTCTTCCAACACTTAAGGCCCTGAACTCTGGTAGTCATGGGGCCCGTTATGACAGCTGACATTACAGCTTTTATTGACCGAATCATAGCTGCCGGTAAAATAGCCATCGTTATTGAAATTAATCAAGTGGGCATTAGCCGTGTTTGTGGCCCCACCGGTCAAGGGCACGCCGTGGGGATCGTGACAGATAAAGCAGGGAGTACGATGGCCGACGACATGACTGCGATGACCGGGAAATGCGGACAACTGCCGATCGAGCAAGATATTCGGATCGTGGCAACGAAAGCAGAGTGCATAGTTGCTTACGGAATAGCTCAAAGGAAAGGTATTGTTTTCATAACGTGCTAACAGAAGATTGGGATAATTAGATCCATGCACCCCGTCCGGACCGCTGCCACCGGAACGACTACCGTTATCGGAATTATGGCAATCCTTACAATAGATACGACTAGTTGAATTATATTCAGGCCTGAGGCTGGGGACACTGGGGTTTTTACCGATTGCCATCACCGGATGATACGAGGGGTTGATGGGATCAAAACGGAGACGTTCATTAACCTCTTCAATCTGGCGATTGACAGCCACGGTATCGGAAAAGGAGTTGTCGGCATGACAGCGAAAACAGACTTCATATTCGTAGCGAACTTCATTAACCACAACCCCTGAACGATTGACCCCTTTAAGGCCGGCCAAAGCACCACTAACGTTAGGGGCCGAAGCCGACCAACTATTGGCACGGTGAGGATCATGGCAATCGACACACTCGACATGCCAGGTGGCGGTCAAGGGATTTTCCCGGGGCTCGTGAACCCCGGTGGTTGAGGCCACCGGATGGGTATAAAATTTTTCAAA
This sequence comes from Deltaproteobacteria bacterium, assembly GCA_030595135.1. GTDB lineage: Bacteria > Desulfobacterota > Anaeroferrophillalia > Anaeroferrophillales > Tharpellaceae > Tharpella. The sequence goes on from JAUVDU010000034.1 coordinate 3,197, forward strand.
CTCGGCCTTGATATTGTTGCTGCCGACACTCCCATCATGACAGGAGAAACAGTTATCTTCTTCAGCAACAAAATTAAGCAGACGTTCGTTAACCGCTGAATTATGGGAGTTATGACAATTGTTGCAGCCCTCTAAAGCAACCGCTGCAGCCAGAGCATGGCTGCTGGTATCCCAACCGCGTTGCTGATGACAGGCCCGACAGAGCCCGGCATTGCTATTATCGATGACCAGAAAATCGCCGTAGGGACTTTTGTGAGGATCATGACAGGCGGTACATTGCATCAGATATCCATCCTCAAGCTGGATCGCTAACGGCAGGGCACCGGGATCGCGTAATTCACCATTTAAGGCGGCCAGGGATGAGGTGTAAGGAAAAGAGACGGGATGATCATCGGCCAGATCGGAGCCTAAGTTACTGCTGCTGGAGGCCGGTATGGTTGTCGCCCCGCCGGCCATGGGCACCGGGTCGGGCCGGCTTAAAATCATCCCAATTGCGATCGTTCCGTCATGACAGCTGAGACAAAGACGAGTAGCACCGGTCGGCTGTCCGGGTTGCGCATTAAGGGTTGAGGAGGCGTAAAGATTATAGGAGACCGCCCCGACTTCCCGATTCCATAAGGGGGCCACAGGACTGGAGTAATGGGGCACGTGGCAGAAGATACAGACCTGTTCCTCAGCCACGGCAATCAGAGAACCCGGGCCATGAATTGACAGGTTATGCTTGGTATTGATAATACTGGCGGCGTCCATCGGCTGACAAAAACTAACCAGCAGAAGCATAACTGTAAAGAGAAAAGAAAAACGTTTCATCCGGCACCTTTAAAAGTGACAATAAAGTTTAATTTAGAACGGACGAGATATTTTTTTCACCACAGAGGGCACAGAGTTCACAGAGTTGAGTTAAAGAGGGCTTTTCTCAGTGTCCTCTGTGCCCTCTGTGGTGAGAATCATTTTAAATAACGAAAAATCTGAATGCGCTGATTATAACTGTCGGCGACGTAAACATTGTCCTGACGGTCAATAAAGATGCCGGTCGGCATCCAGAACTGGCCGGGCTGGGAGCCGCTGTCACCAAAAGTCAGGAGCAAACGTCCACCTTTGTCAAAGACTTGGACAGCATCAAAAAGAGCATCACAGACATAGATATTACAGTCACTGTCTAAAGCCACACCTTTAGGTTTGGCAAAGGTCCCGGAGGTATCGCCGGGGCGGCCGACTTCAAGTTCAAAGGTACCATCGGCAGCAAATATCTGAATACGTCCATTAAGAGCATCGGTCACCACCACCATTCCGCAATCACTTAAGGCCACTGCGGTCGGAAAATTAAATTGTCCGGGACCAACTCCGCGTTCACCAAAACGAAAACGCTCCCGCCCGTCGAGCTCAAGCACCACAATCTGGTGGGCCAAGGTATCGGCAACATAGAGCAGCTCTTCTTCCCGGTGGTAGGCAATTCCGGTCGGCCGCTGCAGAGAAACCGTGGGGAATTCAACCAGGTGGTCATCATCAAGACTATAACGAAAAAGCCCGGCCTTTTTGGAATCAGTAATAAAAATAGTATCCAACCCATCACCGGTAACATCAATCGGTGAGAGAAAAGGAGTTTCGTCACTATGCGGAATCATTTTATAGCTGTTATCGTTATTATCAAGCAGATAGAGCCGACGAGCTCCGGTATCGACAACCAGAATATGACCGTGATCATCGGCATAAATTCCGTAAGGCTTGACCAACCCGGTCTGGCGCTGGCCAACAATCAAACCGGCGAACCTCTGCCAAAAACTTTCACGTTTACGAAAATCGCGAAAATCGCGAATTTCACCCTGCCAGGCAATACGAGGCGGTGCCGGTAATGCCGGCCAAACCGGTTTTTCAAGCACGGTTCCGGTCTCAATCGAGGGCTTTGACGGCTCAACGCAGGCAGCAAAAAAAAGAAAAAACAAAATAAAAAGTAGATTAAATTTTTTCAACAAAAATAACTTCCTCACTATCGCTCGGGGCACAAAATAGTCAAAACTTTTTTCACCACAGAGAACACAGAGGACACAGGGGGTTCGTATGGAGAGTTTTTCTCTGTGTTCTCTGTGCCCTCTGTGGTAATTATAGAATTGGCTTTTACCTTTAACTCGATCTATTTGCAATCTAAAGCGCTGCGAGCCTTTTCCAGAGCTGTCCTGGTTTTTTCCAAACCAACTCCGGCCGCCGAACTTCCCGGATCGTTTTCAACAACTTGCTGCAAGGCGGCGACCGCGGCACGAATCTCCCGGCGCAGCAGATCCCGACGCTGGTTGAACCCGGATGAAAAGGTATTAAACGCCTCCCCTACCGGTTGCAGAGGATCGTGACTGCGAAAAGCCAGCGGTTCCGGCACCTCACCCTGCCCCATCCGGGCCAGGTGACCTTCTAATCGTAATAGAGACCCAGTAATTTTCCGCAGGTAACTGCGGGTCAGAAAAGCTATAACTCCAATTAGCAGCACGGCAAAAAGAAGGTTGAGCCCCAACAACAAAGGCCGCAATAGTTCACCGGAACCGGCATGGCTCAGGTGAGGACTATAAAGTGCTTTTTCGAGCACATAACGCCCCCGGAAAAACGTGGCTGCCCCGGCCAGAAGCACCAGCAGCACCCCACTACCGGCCAACCGAAGCATAAAACGCAACTGCAGGCTTCGGTCAACCAGATAGTGGCGCCGTTTATAGGAATGTTTTACTTGCGGTGACAGGTCAGACATAGGCGACTTCTCTCATTTGAGACGGATAGTAGATGTTCATTTTTTGAATACAGATTATGACAGGACAGGCATTCAACCTTGCCTCCCGGCAGCCTGATGGTTGATGGCAGGCTGGATATCAGCCGATAGGCGCGGGGTTTTTCCGCATGAGCTTTAATGTAACTGACTCCCAAGGGGTGGCTGGAACGGTTGCTGTAACCACCATGACGCCAAATACCGGCGGTTCTTTCTACTACCGCACTGCCTTCATCCGGAGCCAAAGAGCCATCATGACAGGTAAGACAGGAGGCTGAAGATTCATCAAGGGTCGCCTCCTGAGCAAAACTTTCTCCAGGAGTATAATGGGCCGCGTCCTGGGCCACACTGTGGCTCATGCTACGGTTGGAAAGAAAATTGTTCTGGTGACACTCTAGACAGAAAGCCTTACCAGTAGAGTTTCGCCGGAGAAATTTATTGTTAGAAAAGAAACGATTATCATCATCACCATGCATGCGATGACAGGTTGTGCAGGTCAACTCTCCTTTCCAGTCAAGCGGCATATCAAGCGGCAGCTTGAAAGTCGGTTTCATCCCGATAGGGTGCGACATAGTTACCTTGACCTCGGTATGACAACGCAGGCAGAGGGTTTCGATATCAGCAACAAAAAGATTGGTGCCGGCCTCATTGGGTCTAGGAGCCCGCAGATGACAACCCATACAGTCGGTCTTCATTGTGTGGGGGTTACCGTTATCCGAAATCAGAACACCGGCCCCCACCGAGACCAAGAGTAAAAAGAGAGCAATTAGCAAAAATCGGTTATACATAAATCCTAACCCGGCAAAGCCGAAACCAAAAAAGCAATTTTAATATTCACCACAGAGGGCACAGAGCTCACAGAGAAAAGCAAATCTCGGACAAACTCTGTGGTCTCTGTGGTAAAAAAAGTTACTACCCCTAAACCTTTGAACTGTTAATTTATCGGCCAGTGTTTATCAAGCAGGTGAATCAGACGATTACGAGTCTCAGTTATAACCTGGCCATCACCTTCACCACCATGAAGTTCCTGTAATCCGCCCTCAACCTCAACCAACTCACTTTTTATCTCATCGTCAACTGCACATATGGCTTCAAGTCCATGGTTAAGCAGCCCGGGAATCTCTTTAAGCTGGTCACCTTTTCGAACTTTGTACATAGGTGTCCAGTCTCCCTCAGCCAGACGAATAAAGGTCATTTTAAGACGATAAAGCGGACCGGCCACTTTATGAGTCCAGAAAAGTGAACCGAGATAGAGCAGTAGAGAAAAAACTACTAGTTGTAGAGTTACCGAAACCGCCACGGCCCAAGAGATGGTTTGCTGCAAGCGATCAAGTTCGGCGATAGCAAGCAGGTAATCACCACCAAAAGGACGGCTAAGATAAAGGTAGAGGCCCAGCCCGCTAAGACTTAAAGCCAAAATCAGACCACAACCTACTTTAAGGTAAAAATCGCGGCGATAAGAGGATGTAAAAACCTGTTTTTCCACTAATTATCCCTCTGTTTGTCAGAAATAGCGACGGATTCTAAGCATAACGCTATCATTACGTTCATCACGATTGTCGGTCCAGTTCCACTCCTCTTCAACACTGATCTCAACCTCCAGTCTGCCGACCCGCAACTGGTAGCTGATTTCTAAATCCAGTTCCTGACGGTCATTATTACGCCCGGATTGATTCAGGTAATCCAGATTTATCTCTCCCAGTGCGCTCAACGGCAGACGGCGTTTAAAATGGATTCCGGTGGTCAGAATATTTTCGTCACCACCATTACCGTCAGTGCCATTGTCTAGATCTTCATGCCAGGTTTGGCGATCCCGCAAATAGAGAAAAATAAAATTACGCTTGAAATAGCGACGGTAATCACAGAAAGCCTCGATATATTGACGTACGTCAGTAGTAGAATCATAATCAACATATTCCACGCCGCAATTAACATTGTACCAGCTAGCTTCAATACCAACAGTCCAGCTATCCAGGCTATAAAGACGATCAATCAAATCCTGGTTATCTCTATCGGAAAGCAGGTCTTGTTGTGACGAAATATAGCTGGCATAGAGCCGATAACGACGTTCAAATAAAGAGATCTCGGCATTGGCCTGATGAATAGTGGTTGAATAATCAATATCCGGATCAACAAAATAGGCATAATCAATAGATATTGTATCCCCTTCATTAATCAAACTACCGGGAGTAATAATCAGCACGGTTTCCCGGCCGATCTGTTGAACCAGATAATCATCACCCTCAATATAGGTGACCAAGCGCTCTTGATCTCTGACAATAATGGTTTCGGCCAAGACATCAAGGTTGTCCAGCAGGTTTCGTTCAAAGAGATCAATAACCATTAACTCATTAATAACAAAAAACTTATTGCCGTTTAAATCTCTTTTGATTTCATTATAAGCATAACTATAGCCCATGAGCAGCTGGGCATCAGCCGGCAACGTCTTACGATAGGAAAAATTTAGAGAAAAACCGTCATCATTTTCAGTTCCGCTATCAAAATCAAGGCGCCGGCTTTGAACTCGAAACACAGAAACCAGACTGTCGTAGAGACGATGTTCAAGCAGAGCTCGGTATTTATGATCTTTTCGAGTGAGGCTTTCAACATCATCTTCACTAAACTGATACTCCAGCCCCAGACGCAGGGCGCGGCCAGGTTTCCATGACAATGATTCAAGCCAGTCAGTCGATTTGATCTTGTTTTCACCACTTTCGTCGCGGTGACGATAGCTGGAAATGAAATAACCGCGCTCTAAATGGTCTCCCCAAGACAAAGAGTTGCGAGCAAAGAACTCTTCAACTTGGTTATTTACCGACTTCTGGTCTCCTGAAAAACTGGTTTTATCCTCTGTATGAAAATAGTTGGCCTCAGTATAACTGAAACCATCTTCAGTCTGATGCGACGCGTCAACAGAAAAAGTTTCAGAATCAATCACCCGGTCAAGCTCAAGGCCGTCGGTTTCACTGCGATTTCTAAAATAACTGACCTGAACCGGAACAAAACGGTTCTTAAACGTCGTGGAAATACCGTAATTATCAATCTGCAGATTGTAATCCCGATAAAAACGCCGTTTGGCCCGATTTTCCTCGGATTCTGCAAAAAAAGTGGTCGGAAATGATTTACGATCCAGAATAATACCATCGATACTATAACCAAGTTCGAACTCGTTATCATTACCTGAACCATCAAAGGTGCCATCATACCACTCCTGTACCAGGCCCAGATCAATGCCGAGATGACCATTCAACCAGCGAGGATTGTAGATTGCATAAGCCATATCGAAATGATAGCTTTCAGTAAGATTATGTTCCGTCAAATCCTGACTGTTACCGGAGCTATCTGACGTGTAGCCATCATATTCATACTCCAATTCCAGCCAGTTACGAAAATCTCTGATCATAAAGATGGCTCGGGCCTCAACTCGAGCAGATGACAAAAGCAGAGTTGATAGCAGACAAAAAAATAGAACCAGACGCAACCACATCTACAATCTTCCTGCATTCATAATCATTTGAGAAAGTAGCGAGCTTGGCTGTAATGGGCGTCATGACAGTCAACACACGCCATACCATGGGTCATGATTTTATCATGCATTGCCACCGCCAGGCGCTCTTCATGATGACATTTGTCACAGATCTTATTACGATCAAGCTCCAGTAATGAGGTGTTTTCGGAAGAGTGCGGCAAATGGCAGGCGGAGCAGTCACCGACGGCAACCGGCCCGTGCACATAAGGTTCACGAATGTAGTCAAGAAATTGGCGATGACAGACAAAGCAGAGTTCCCGGGGAGGCCGGATCAGACCGACAGCACTGCTGAAATCATGGCAATCCTTACATTTTTTTTCGGAATAAGGCAGATGTTTAGAGACATGGCGACCGACCGTCACACCATCAACCGGGGCTATGCCGGCAGCCGCATCGAGTTCGGCCTGACGGCGATTTGCATAGTACTCCTCAAGAACCTTTTCCGGAGGAATCGGGCTTGGCACCCCGTCAAAAATAGTCGTCAAGACCTTATGACGAGCAGTAGCATCACAACCGATAAGAAAGAAAACCACGGCCATAATGCAGATGAGAAAAATAGTACGATAACGTTTCAGGATATTGACCACGCAAATGGTTCTGGAAACATATTTTT
>JAUVDU010000054.1 GCA_030595135.1 Deltaproteobacteria bacterium
TACATCCATAAACCATACGAGACGGGTTGAAACCCGGCAATCCCGATATAAAACCTGTCGCTTTTTGAAGTCCAGTGTCTCGAAGTAAAATGGATAATTTCGAAAAAATGAAATGGTCTGGGATCGTCTGCCGCTATGGTGGTATAGAGGATTTATGATATTGTTATTAAAGGGATTTTCTAATGAAATGACAGGAGGATAAAGAGCGTGGAAAGCAATCTAATAGATTTGGTTGGAAATGCTGGCATTCCTGAATTGATAAATTTTAGCTACGATTATTTTGTTGATTATTTCAAGCAATTTAAAGTAAATTTTACCCCAAATTTACATCAGTTTTACATCACCGAATTGGGCTAAAAAAGAAAGGGTTTCGCTAAGCTAGCGAAACCCTAAAGTTTTATTGGTAGCGGGGGCTGGATTTGAACCAACGACCTCCGGGTTATGAGCCCGACGAGCTACCTGACTGCTCTACCCCGCAACACTCGACAAACGGGTTGTTGTCGAAAGGAAGGCGCTTATAGCAGGCGTTGCCGAACCTGTCAAGGAAAAGATTGACGAAATGTTGGTTTATCGGAGATAAGTTTTTTGCGGGATGTCAAGCTATAGTTGCAATTCCCTTTTTAACCGACTATGATAGTCATCTTGTGATTTTTACGAGTGCATCATCTTACGGTTGTCAGTAAAAGGAGTTATTTGTTGTTATAATGCGTATCTATTCTCGTTATCTTTTAAAAGAGATGCTGGCTCTTTTTTTCTTGAGCCTCTTGGCTTTGCTCTCTATTTATCTGCTGGTTGATTTTTTTTCCAAGGTTGATAATGCAATGGAAAACCAGGCTGGCTTCTTGCCTTTGTTCCTCTTTTTGGCAAATCAGATTCCTTTCCTTCTGGGTAAATTTATTCCTCTGGCTCTGTTGCTGGCAACGATGCTGGCTTTAGGGGGGATGGCGCAAAATAACGAGATCGTGGCTTTTCAGGCGGGTGGTTTGAGTCTGGTTAAGATGGCCCGGCCATTAGTTGGGGCCGGGTTGGTTTTGGCTCTGGTGACTTTCTTTATTAATAACAATCTGGTGCCGGTTGCCAGCCTTGAAGCTGATCGTTTGAAAACCGTTGCCATAAGGGGTGATGAAGAGAAGAATCTTTACAATCTCAAGAGCTTATGGTATGCCGGGCAAGACGGAATCTACTATTTTGAGAACCTTGACCCGGTTGAAAAATCAATAGAAAAAGCTTTACTTTATCGTTTTTCAGATGATCGTCGTCTTAGTCGGCGACTTGATATTGAAAAACTGGTTTTTCTTGAAGACGAGAAAAAATGGGTCGGTGAAAAGGTTAAAGTCAGAGATTTCAGGTCTCATGACGGTTTTACCGATGTTGCCGGGTTTCGCCAAGCGGAGAACCTGGAGTTGGATATCGTTGAAACTTTTCAAGATTTCATGGTGCCTCGTAAAGAGCCCGATCGCATGTCGCTTAGAGAGCTTAAAAGTTACATCGGAAAAGCCAAGAGTGCCGGACTTTCACATATAGCGTATACGGTTGAAATTTTTAACCGTATATTGTACCCGTTTTCTTGTCCTTTGATGATTCTCCTGGCGATTCCATTTTCTTTAACTTCCCGGCGTCATGGCGGGGCGGCCCGAGGGGTCGCGATCAGTTTGTTGCTCGGATTTTCTTTTTGGGTGACCCTCTCTTTGTCATTGGCTCTGGGGCAGGGCCGTTTGTTGGGGCCATTGACGGCTGCGGTTCTTCCTTATCTGCTCTATGGCTCGTTCGCAATTTTCATGCTTCGGCAAAAGGTTGGGTGAGAAGTCACCCATAACATATTGAAGCTACTGGATTCCGGTTTTCGCCGGAATGACGTTTTGTTGTTTTACAGGAGAAATTGATGTCTATACCGCAAGAGACCACTGACCTTTTGAAAGAGATTGAAGAGATCGTTGATACCTACAGGGGGTATCTTTGATCTCGCTCAGATGCAGGAGCGGATTAGTGAGATTGAAGATATAAGTTCGGGAGAGGCGTTCTGGAGCAGTCCTGATAAAGCTCGGGAGATTCTCAAAGAGGGGACGTTGCTCAGTCGTGAAGTAGATCGTTGGCAAGCCATTGAAGATGGCCTAGAAGAGGTTGGGTTGCTGGCTGAGATGTTGCGTGATGAGGATGATCCAGAAAGTCTGAAAGAGTTGCAGGCTTTTTTGCATCGGCTTAAACGAAATCTGACTTTGATGCGTCTCGAAAAGATGATGTCGGGTGAGAATGACGCCGCCAATGCGATTGTCAGTATTAACGCTGGTGCCGGTGGCACTGAAGCTCAAGACTGGGTTGAGATGTTGATGCGCATGTATCTGCGCTGGGCCGAGAAACGGGGCTGGAAGAGTTCTATTGTCGATATTTTGCCGATGGATGAAGGGGGCATAAAAAGCGTTACTTTTACTGTTAGCGGAGAGCATGCTTTTGGTAATTTCCGTTCTGAAAGCGGTATTCATCGTTTGGTGCGCATCTCGCCTTTTGATGCTGGTAATCGGCGCCATACATCTTTTGCATCAGTTTATGTCTGTCCCGAACTTGATGATGATGTCGAGGTAGAGATTAATGATAGTGATCTACGGGTCGATACTTACCGGGCCAGTGGTGCCGGTGGTCAACATGTTAATAAGACCGACTCAGCCGTGCGTATAACCCATAATCCCAGCGGCATTGTCGTACAGTGTCAGAATGAGCGTTCGCAACACAAAAACCGGGCTTATGCGATGAAAATGCTTAAAGCCCGCCTCTATGAAAAAGAGATGGAAGAGCGCCGCCGGGCTCAGGATAAGGTTGAAAGTGCGAAGATGGAGATCGCCTGGGGCAGCCAGATTCGTTCTTATATCCTGCACCCTTACCAGCTCATTAAAGACCATCGTACCGAATGTGAAACCGGTAATGTTAATCAGGTTTTAGATGGTGGTTTGGATAGTTTTGTCGAAGCCTTTTTATTACAGCAAATGCAGAAAGGATAGGGAGTTTCAGCCGATGTTGACCGATCAGATTTCATCAGAGTTAGCCGCCGACAGTAATCCGGAAGGGTTGCGTCTGCTGCCATTGGGTGGTCTCGGCGAGATCGGTATGAACCTGATGGTTCTCGAGTATGATGACGAGATTTTTATTATTGATTGTGGCTTAATGTTTCCTGAGCCCTATATGCTCGGGGTTGATATCGTGATTCCCGATATCAGTGCCTTGTTGGCGGAAAAAGAGCGGGTTAAGGGTATCATTTTGACCCATGGTCATGAAGATCATATCGGCGCCCTGCCTTTTATTCTGCCGCAGCTTAAAGTGCCGGTTTATGGTACCGAGTTGACGATCGCCATGGTCAGTCGTCGGCTTGAAGAACATCAGCTGCTTGATCAATCTGAGCTTTGTGTGATCAAGGCCGGCGAGACGATCAGCAGCAATAATTTCAGTATTGAGTTTATCCCGGTGGTTCATTCGATCCCGCAAGGGGTGGCCCTGGCGATAACGACCCCGGTCGGTTTGATCGTCCATTCAGGTGATTTCAAGATCGATTATACCCCGCTTGATGGTCAGCCGACCGATCTGAACCGTTTGGCCCAACTTGGCAGCGAAGGGGTGGATCTGTTGCTGTCCGATAGTACAAATGTTGAAAGTGCCGGTTATTCGGCCAGCGAAGCCGAGGTCAAAAAAGCTTTTGCCGGGCTTTTTTCCGAATCTTCGGGGCGGATTATCATTACGCTTTTTTCCTCCAATCTCAATCGTATTCAAGAGATTATTCGACTCGCCCACGAGCAGGGCCGGAAAGTAGCCGTCTTAGGCCGCAGTTTGCATAATAATCTACTGATTTCTCAAGAGATTGCTCTTTTACAGATTCCGCCTGATACTTTGATCGATATTGAAGAGATTAAATCCTTGCCCGCGAACGAGGTTTTGGTGATTACGACCGGCAGTCAGGGTGAACCCTTTTCCGGTCTCTCCTTGATGGCTTCCAATAAAAGTAAATGGATCAGTGTGGAACCCGGCGATACGGTGATTTTCTCGTCCCGTTTTATTCCCGGTAATGAGAAAGCGATCAGCCACCTGCTTAATCGTCTCTCTCGTTTGGGGGCTCGGGTGCTTTATCGGCAGATTGCTTTTACCCATGTTTCGGGACACGCTTATCGGGACGAGCTTGGTCTGTTGCTCAATCTGGTTAAACCGCGACATTTTATCCCGATCCATGGTGAGTATCGTCATCTTGATCAACATGCCCGCTTAGCGGTCGAGCGGGGAGTTGCCGCCGAAAAAGCTTTGATCGTGACCGACGGTGATCTGGTGGAGCTCGATGAAACCGGGTTGCGGCGTTTGGGGCGGGTTGAGCATGGTAAAGTGTTGATCGACGGCAAAGGGGTTGGTGAGATAGATTTTGCCACCCTGCATGATCGTCGTCACCTCTCACATAATGGCATGGTTATGATTGTTGTCGGTATCAACGAGAGTACCGGCGAGATTGTTTATGGCCCGGAAATTACGACCAAAGGGCTGATTGCTGACGAAAACGAGACTATTCTTGACGAGGCCCGCAGTGTCGTCGATGCGGCCCTGGCCCAAATTCCCTTGGTCGAACGAAGTGACTGGATTGAGGTTAAGGCGATATTGCGGCGGGCGGTTAAAAAATATTTTCGTACTACTTTGAATAAGAAACCTATTATCTTACCAGTAATCATCGAATTATAATGGCTTCGTAAAACGTCCACCTACTTCGTTGCACAAAACCTTCGTCACTGCGGCGTACTATTTGTACGCCTCATTCCTCAGGTTCCGTGCGCCTCGTATCTGAACATTTTACTTTGCCATACATTAGAGAAGAGATGGCTTTACCTAAACTGACAATAAAACGCCAGGAGTGGAAAACCGAGATGGTCGGGATTCTTTTCTTGGGCCTGGCCATTTTTTTTCTTTTGGCTCTGTTCTCCTATTCGCCGAGGGATCCCTCCTGGAACCATAGTGTTGGCGGGGTGATGGATATTGCCAATTTAGGTGGTCGCATCGGGGCTTTAGTCTCTGACCTGTTGTTGCAAGGGGTTGGCGTTGGGGATTTGATTCTGCCGCTCTATCTGGTTGGTACTTTTGTCAGTTTGATTAGTGCCCGACAATATCCCCCTTTAAGTAGTGTCGGCGGGGCTTTTCTTTTGATCTTTTGCACTGCGGTCTGGAGTTTTCTCCTGTTTCCGGTCTGGATATATCAGAGTACCGAAGTCCTGACCGGCGGGGCGCTGGGCTTAATTGTCGGTGAATTTTTAATAACTCTTTTCAACCCCATCGGCACCTATCTTTTAATGAGTGTCTGTTTTGCCCTCGCCCTGATTGTCACAACCCATATTTCACCCTTGCGCATAGCGGCCTTGCTGGTTGCCGGCTTGCTGGCGGCCGGGCGGATGTTGCTTCTGGCACTGCGTCGAATTGCCGCTCTTTTTGCGGGATTGGGGCAGCGTTTTAAAGCGAAAGCGGCCCCGGAGAGAGAACCTGATTCTCCGGAAAAAGCTAAAAAACGCCTCAAAAAAGTAAAAATCGGTCGGGCTCATGCTGAAAAACCGAAGGCTCCGCCGCCGAATCAGGGGAGTCTGCCTTTTTTGCGTGAGTGTGGTCGGATTACGTTGCCCAGTTTAGATCTGCTCGATGATCCGCCGCCGCGTCGCAAAAAAGGTACCGATAATGACAGTTTGCGGTTGAAATCGCAGCAATTGGAGAATAAATTGCGCGATTATGGGGTTGTGGGACAGGTTGTCGAGGTTCATCCCGGCCCGGTTGTGACGATGTATGAATTCCAGCCGGCGGCCGGGGTTAAGTTGAGTAAAATCAGTTCATTGTCTGATGATCTGGCCCTGGCGATGAGTGCCATGTCGGTGCGCATTGTCGCCCCGATTCCCGGTAAAGCGGTGGTCGGTATCGAGATCCCTAATCTTGAGCGCGAAGATGTTAATTTCAAGGAGCTGCTTTTAAGTTCGACCTATCAGCGTGGTAAAAGTGTTTTGCCGATGGCTCTCGGTAAAGAGATCGATGGCGTGCCAATGGTTGCCGACTTGACTAAAATGCCCCATCTTCTGATCGCCGGTTCGACCGGCTCGGGTAAGAGCGTCGGGATCAACTGTCTGATCTGCAGTATTCTTTTTAAAGTGACGCCGGAGCATGTAAAGTTTATCATGGTCGATCCAAAACGGCTAGAACTTTCGGTTTATGACCATATCCCGCATCTTCTGTTGCCGGTGGTGACCAACCCGAAACGGGCGGCGGCGGCATTGGGCTGGGCCGTGGAGGAGATGGAGCGGCGTTACAGTATGATGTCACTTTCCGGTACCCGGGGTATCGCTTCCTATAATAAATATGTTGAAAAACAGCTGGCTTTGCGTAATCAGGAACCGGAGCCTGAACTAGAGCCTGAAACTGAAGATGAAGTTTCGGGTAGTGCCGAAATGGGTGAAGCTGAGATTCCGCCGCTTGAAAAATTTCCCTATATTGTTATTATTATTGATGAGTTGGCTGATTTGATGATGGTTGCCTCGAAAGAGGTTGAAGAGTCGATTACCCGTTTGGCGCAGATGGCGCGGGCTGCCGGAATTCATCTGATTTTGGCAACCCAGAGGCCTTCGGTCGATGTTATTACCGGTTTGATCAAGGCTAATTTCCCGGCCCGAATCTCTTTTCGGGTCTCTTCTAAAATAGATTCGCGGACGATTCTCGATGCCTCCGGCGGCGAGCATCTGCTCGGCAACGGTGATATGTTGCTGTTAAGCCCAGGAAGTTCCAATTTTACCCGCCTGCATGGAGCTTTTATCAGCGACGATGAGATTAAAGATCTGACCGATTATCTGCGTAGCCAGGGCACTCCTGATTATCAAGAGGGTATGCTCAAAAAACATGAAGCCGCCCTGGCCAAAGGAAAAACCAAAAACGGAGCCCGCACGGCGGCGGATATCGAAGAGGGTGGGGACGAAGAAGAGTACGATGAACTCTATGATCAAGCTGTAGCTTTTGTTGCCCGCCTCAAAGGGGCTTCATCTTCAATGATTCAACGTAAATTCAGGATCGGTTATAACCGGGCGGCGCGAATTATCGAGACTATGGAGCGGGAAGGGATCGTCGGCCCGGCTGAAGGCAGTAAACCGAGAAAGATTTTGATTCAACCAATAGAAGAATAGTTTTTTCAGTAGTGCGCATGTAACCCGGGATATCGGGTCATTTTCTTCCACTTCTTACGCAAAATTTTTATTTTTCCAGCGCTCATTACGCCAAAATTGCGAAACTCACTCGTATCTCACTCAAACAGTCGCAATTTTTTGGCTCCATTCGCTGGGAAAAATAACAAAATTTTGCGAGACGTTACAGAAAACAACCCGATATCCCTAGTTTTCTTGTTAAGCAAGCCGCTAATTGGGCCGGACTGAGTTTTTCTTACAAAAACAGTGTAAAAAACATGGTTGACATTTTAAAGATAACATTGGGCGGGTTGCCGCCGCGCATGTAGATGTCATCTTCGATGCGGGTCAGGATTTTGGTCATCAATACTTCGTAGCCCATGTTGAGATGGCCTTCCGGCGCGATCTCGTTGGTCAGGAAATAGAGTTTATGGTTGCGGTCACGGTAGACTTTTAAGCGCCAGTTGACTTGGCTGATATTGCTGTAGAGTCTTTTTAATCGATCCAAAGGGATTTGCAGGCTGGTGAGCATGGCGTCGTCTTTGGGGCCTTTTTGACCATAACCTTCGTCAATGCTTTTGCGGAGTCCCAGAGCCAGCAGGGCGATTCGATCGTCATATTCAGGATGTGCGGCAAATGCCGCAGTCAAAATCTTGTGCGATGCCTGGTTATCATAGGGTGTGCCGAGGTTTTTTTGGTTTTTAAAGACTGTATTAAGTTTGTCGACTCGTCTCTTCGTGTCGGGCTCATATTTGGGGTTCTTGAGATAGAGCCGTCGGCAAAATTCCTCCAGGCAGTTATAGTGCTGACGCAGGTGATGCTGGACGATAAGCACATCCGATGAGGTCAGAATCCCTTTCATCCCGCCCTTGCTGCCGCAACTGCCAAGGATGACCAGGAAAGCA